>PFVN01000029.1:0-9341 GCA_002790635.1 Candidatus Moranbacteria bacterium CG_4_9_14_3_um_filter_42_9 | reverse complement strand
AATCCACCGAATTGATCACCCATTTTACCGGTATATCTTTTTGGATGGTGAACGATCTTGGTGAGTAACCATTGTAGCTTTGGGTCATTTTTACCACCTGAATCCCGTTTGTCAGTGTTACATTGGGATCGATCGGAGCGTTTCCAGAATAAGCCGAGGCCGTTTTAGTCGAAGTCCGCGGTAAAGAAAAACCCGTCAGGTTTATCCCATTTGAAATATTAAAAATGGAAAGCGCAATAACCATAAGCCCTACAAACTTGAAAAAGGGTTTCGCAAAGGTACCTTTGATGGCAGCTGCCAGACCACCGATTCCTAAAAGTCCCGGAGTGGTTCCCAAAGCGAATACTCCCATTGTTAAAGCGCCTGTTAAAGCACTACCGCTGGAAATTGCATAAAGTTGCATGGCTTGCGTAAATCCGCACGGTAAAAAGAAAGTTAGTCCACCGAGCAAAAACGATCCTCTGTTGCTGTATTCACTTTGTTTATGAGTATCTATACCGACAAGCTGGTACAGCCCTTTTGGTAACGTAAATTTTATTCTTTCTAATCTTGGAAAAATACCTACAGTTTGCAAACCCAATAGCAACATTACAATTCCGACAAGTATGGTTAGAATACCGATCGTCGAAGGCCCAAGCTGTAAAAATGATCCAAAAAATCCGATAAGACCGCCAAAAATAAAGAAGAGGACTACTCTACCCAAATTAAAAAACAAATGGGGTTTAAATTTATGCAGCGAAGTCGCGTTAGGATGTTTCTCGGAAAATCTTGCCGAAACCCCCAACACCAGTCCTCCTACCAATGCCATGCACGTTGAAAGACCGGCCGTTAACCCTATCAAAAAAACTACGGGAAGGCTTGTTAAGTTGCTCGAGGAATTAAAGGCGACGTTAAACAAACCCAACATTTTGGCAATAAGATAAACTGCAGCGAGCGCAAGCGCGGCTTTTATCAGTTCATCATAGTCTTTTGGGTTTTTTGAGATCCAACTTTTGGTGCCTGTCCCAACACTGTAACCGCAGCTACATACTGCATTTTCGATGTGGGCGTCTAGTACCTCACCCTCGTAGAAAACTTCCGCAGCGCCATTTTTTTCACTTACGTTAACCTTTCTAACTCCTTTAACTTTTAACAGCTCTTCTTCTATTAAAATCTCGCATGAACGTCAATGCATACCTTTAATTGGGATTGTTTTTTTGTTTAACCTGGACATATTCTAATGATATCTAATTACTTATAAGAAAGTTATGAAGACCCCCCAGAGTCTAACTTTAGACTTATTGTAAACGTAGTACCTTTGCCCTGTGCACTCTCCACGGCAATTAACCCACCATGTGCTTTTATTATAGACTCTGATATTGCCAATCCCAACCCATGGCCAGCGATGTCCATATTTTTTTCAGTTCTATAAAATCTACTAAATATATCTTTTTGCTTTTCCACCTCGATACCAACACCGCTGTCACTAATCTTAATTAGTGCGTAACCTTCCTGTTTACTAAGCTCAATAAAAACCTTGCCTTTTTTCGGGGTAAACTTAATGGCGTTGTCCACTACGTTGTAAATTGCCTGATATAATTTTTCTTCTTTGCCAAGTACCAGAACGCCCGCGTCGATATTTGACTTAACTTGTATATTTTTTGGCAAAGCCATATACCGTGCCACATTGCAGATTTCAGATAACAATTGAGAAATATCTATCTTGTTAAAGGTTTTAGATAATTCGCTGCTTTGTGACCAGGCAAAGTCCATTAGACTCGCCATGTTGTTTGAAAGTTTGTTTATCTGACTTAATGTTTGCTTTATGGAATCCTGATACCCTTCCGCACTTCTTTCTTTAGATAACGTAATCTCAGAGTTGCTTTTCATAACAGCAAGTGGCGTTTTTATTTCGTGTGCCATTTCACCCAAAAACTGCCTTTCAAGATTAAAAGCTTTATCCAGTCGGTCGAGCAGTGCGTTAAAGTTGCTTACTAGTAATTCCGTTTCTTTTGACCCGACAGAAAGATTTACTTTTCGCGCGAGATTTTCTGACGTAATCTTGTTTATATTGGCACCCAACTTGGTAATCGGTTCTGTCGCGGATCTGGCCAGAAAATAACCTATCAAAATGGATGGGACAACCAAAAATAGCAGCAGAATTACCCCTATGTTCCGCAGCTGAGCCAAAGTCTTTTGATAAATATCAATCGGATGTCCCATTATTACGGATCCAAGCGGCACTTCAGCGTTTTTTATCGGATACGCAATTACTCGCATGGTCATATCTCCTATTTTTTGTTCGGTGAAGACAGGATAGTTGTTTTTTATTGCCAACGCAGACAATTCCTTAAAACTCGAGGGCTCTCCTTTGGTATCAACCCCGTGGAAATCTACTATTTCGGCGAGTATCCCCGGAATTTCTTTTTGGCCAAGGTTTAGGATATTCTGGGTTTGAGTGCTTCGAAGATTAGTGGTATTTAACGAAACGCTGTAGGCAATTTGAGCAGCGTGCGTCGAAAGTGACCGATCCGTTTCATACACCAAGTATTTTTTAGTTAGTAATTGAAAACTTAAAAATAAAACTGCAGTAACAGCAAAAATGATTAGTGTATACCAAATTGTAAGCTGTTCTTTTATGCTTAGCCTCTTGAAGTTATTTTTGATCATGCTTTTGCGGAAAGTTTGAAACCTACACCGTAGATGGTGTGAACTAGTTTTACTTTACCAGCCGTATCTATTTTTTTACGTAACGTACCGATCAAGACGTCCACTATATTGCTGTTACCAGCGTATTCGGCACTCCAAACATGATCTAAAAGCATGGTTCTTGTAACAACCCCGTCTTTATTTCTTACTAAATACTCCAGGATTGAAAATTCCTTCGGAGTTAATTCAATCTTTGTTGGGCCTCTGAAAACCTCATGTTTAAACAAATCTATTCTCAAATCGTCAACCTCCGTCATAGCTAATTCCGTTTTGTCCTTTCTTTTTAAAAGAGCTTTTACACGTGCGTATAGCTCCGCAACACTAAACGGTTTTGTTAAGTAGTCGTCAGCACCCGAGGTAAAACCCTCAATTTTATCGTCAATTCGAGATTTAGCGGTTAGCATCAAGACCGGGGTGCTTAGCCCCTTCTCTCTGATGGCCTTACAAATGGCCATACCATCAACCTTAGGAAGCATGAGATCTAGTATTATCAGGTCATACGCTTCTGTTTCGGCAAGAAACTCACCCTCCTCGCCATCCAAAGCAACATCCACAGCGTAACCCTGTTCGGTTAGCCCTTTCTTTAAGTTTTCAGCTAAGTTTTTTTCGTCCTCGACCAAGAGAAGCCTCATCTTGCTATTTTAACCCATTAGACAAAGACTCGCCCACAATCGAATACACTTTAGACTAAAAGCCTTTTCAAGGCTATAATATTGGCAAATCCAAAACGCTCACGAAAGGAGAACTACGATGGCCGCTCAAGTGATTTTAGTGGTAACCAGAGGGTATCCCGTAGGACTGAAAACAGTATTGCTGGTTTGCGACCCTGCGCGAGGACATGGTGACCAAGATAGCATGTATTACGCAGTTCCCGGAAATGACCCCGGCGGAGAAATTCCGGCAGTAACCTGGGACGTTTTTCAAAATGTCGCCCAAGGGTGCAAACCTGCCATTTACAACGCTGTCGACAAGGCCATGAAAAAGGCAAAAGCCGTTTCTCTGGCCAAATACCAACCCAAGGGTTTGCGACTTTTGGCAGCTAAAGCGCTTAGAGCACTTCTGGTGAAAGTTGAAATGTCCTACGCCTCTTGATTTGGTAATGCTCAACAACCGCAGTAATACCACTTACTGCGGTTTTTTTGGCATATAATAATTACATGAATAAACAGGTAGTTGTAATTACAGGCTGCTCTTCGGGTATAGGGTATTTGACTGCACTAACTTTTGCCAGAAACGGTTGGGCGACTTATGCCACCATGCGCAATGTACAAAGCACAGGCGGGATTAAACTTTTAGAGATCACGCAGAAAGAGGGAATCGATTTGAACATACTCGCGTTGGACGTCACAAATCAACAATCAGTGAAAGCAGCTGTAAGTATGGTCTTAACGCGGTGCCATAAAATAGATGTACTGGTGAACAACGCAGGTTTTGGATACAAGGCACCTATAGAACAACTAACCATCGAAAATTTTAACGAACAGTATGAGACCAATGTGTTTGGTGCTTTACGTACAATTCAGGCAGTACTTCCTAGCATGAAAGCCTCAAAATCCGGAAAGATAATTAATATCAGCTCTATTTTAGGGCTCATATCAGTACCACTTTTTGGGGTATACTCGTCGTCAAAGCACGCGTTAGAAAGTATTACCGAGGTGCTATCCTACGAGTTGGACAAATATAATATTAGGCTAAGTATTGTAGAGCCGGGTACATTCGAGACTGAGTTTGGAAAAAATGTGAAAGGGCGCGCTCACAAAACAGAAGAAAACAAATCCGTGCACAATTCAATGGCAAGACTAATGCGGCTAAAGATCAATAGACCAAAAAACGCGCAGATAGTAGCAGACAAAATATACGGCATAGCGATAAATCCCAACCCCAACCTACACTACTTAGTCGGGACAGACGCCATAATCTTAAACCTTCTCTACCGCTTAACCTCACATAAGTTTAGGAAGTTTATCTTTAGATTGATAAAATAAAGCTACATGGCAGAGAGTGAAAACAGTACACAATCAAGTTACAAAAGACTTAAACCAAAAGAATTCCTGAAAATATCGGCATGGATACTCAAATTTGTATACAGAATAAACCCTAAATTCGCATCTTTGTACACCGGTGCCACGATCCTTAAACGGTTATCGGACATCGTTAATACCGTGATAATGGCGCAGTTGGTAGATTCACTTGTTAAAGCTGTCCAGTCAAAAGCGTTTCCGTTAGAAACTGTTTATTACTATCTAGCTTTGATCTTTGGTTTTAATCTAATTCAGACTATTTTGGAACTAACAACCACCTGGTCCTGGAACTCTTTGTCCGTCACAGGAAGACCGGGGCTTAGAAGAGAATTTTATAAGAAAATTAACTCTCTTGGTATTCAAACTCTAGAACAACCGGAAATTAACAATCACATACATAGGGCAGATATGTATCTGGGCGACATATTTAATTACTTAGACAGAACAATCGAAATGATCGCAAGTTTAGTGAGATTTGTAGCACTTACCATTATTATCTCCAGTTTCTTCCCTCTATTTATCCCAGTAGTAATCGGTTCGGCAATTCCATACTTTATCTTTGATAAAAAACAGCGATCTAATTTATACAAATTTATTAATGAGAATACAGAAAATCAAAGAAAGGCCGGTAACACTGCTGGAGATTTAGCCAGCTCAACGTATTTACAGGAAATCCATTTGACGCAGGCGTTCGATTTTTTGGACAGAAAATTTTGGGGGTTTCACGACTGGTATACAAAGGCCTGGATTAAGATTTTAACAAAATGGAGAGTGGGCATCTCATCTCTGAGCGTACTTTCTGACCTTGTCATAATAATTTGTACAGCAAAAGTATTTACGGACGCTTTTCAACAATTAATAAGTGTCGGAACACTCTTATTTAGGTACAGAATATTAAATCAGTTTCAGGACAGTATCCAGTCAATATTCAGAGGTTCAAATGATCTTTCAGAGCAGGCTATACGCATTTTCGATGTTTACTATATTTTCAACGCCACACCAGCCTTCCCAGAAGGAAATACGCCTTTAGAAAAACTGGAGCAAGGACCTGCGATAGAACTTCGAAACATTAGTTTTAAGTACCCCAACGCGGAAAGTCTTGTCGTGGAAAATTTGAGCTTAAAAATAAAGTCCGGAGAAAAAATCGCAATAGTAGGTCCAAATGGGGCAGGTAAAACCACAATAGTAAAATTGATCTGCAAGTTGTACCGCGTAACCAAGGGAAAAATTCTAATAAATAACGGCGATCTTGCGGACATATACGTTGTGGATTGGCATAAAAATCTGGGGGTGCTCTTTCAGGACTACAACACATACTCGCAGCTTACCGTGAAAGAAAATATAGTAATAGGAAACAGTGACAAACCTGTTAATGAGGATGAGCTAGTCGCCGCATCTAAACATGCGGATGCGTATGATTTTATTGATAAGTTCCCGTTTAAGTTTGATCAGGTTTTGGGAGAAAAATACAAAAACGGAATAAGGCCGTCTACCGGTCAGTGGCAAAAACTGGCAATAGCTAGGTTTTTCTATCGCAACGCTCCCCTTGTTATCTTTGACGAACCCACAGCGTCGATTGATGCGGTCTCAGAGTACAACATCTTCAACAAAATTTACGAGTTCTTTGAAAATAAAACAGTCATCATAATTTCCCACAGATTTTCTACCGTGCGAAACGCAGACAGAATTATTGTTTTGAAAGACGGTCAAATAACGGAAGAGGGCTCGCATAGTGAACTGATGAAAAAGAACGGTCAGTACGCCCAGGCGTTCTTGCTCCAGGCTGAGGGATACGCCACCGAAAAGATAGACACGTTGTCAATGTAAGCTCGCTTTTATTAGAAACTCAGAAGGTCTAGCAGCTTTGCAAAAAAGCTTTCTTTGATTTCCGAAATCGAACTATTTTCTACCAACACTACTGCGTCGGCCGGAACTTCGACATTGAATAGACCGAGTAATTTCTCTTTTTTGGTACCTTTTATTATGTATTTTAATTCACCTTCGTCGTTTTCTAGCTCTAATTGGTACACATTGTCTACACCGGCTTCTTTTAGGGCGTTCACAGCTTCATCCGGCAGTGTAGTAAGTTCTACTTTTCCAAATCCCGTGTCAACAAAAACTTGACCGGTTTGCGGGTCTACTGAGATAGGAAACTTAATTTCTACATTGACACCGCGGCTTTCGACATCAAAGTGGTCGTCGCCTGCCAGCAGTTCCAATTCGTCATCTTCTTCCTCAGCATCGTCATCGTCTATATCAACTAAAATTTTGTTTGAGGTGGGGTCAAATCTAGCATGAGAAGGCCCGTCTCCCTCACTTTCGATCTTTAATTCTAACTTACTATCCTCAGTCTTAAGTTTAAGTTCGCTGGCCTGTTTACCGGTTAAGGTGTAGACCTTGACTTTAGCCTCTAGCTGGCCATTTTCGTCCTGTTCAAATTTTTCTTCTTTGATAATGTTGCCAAAAACCCCATATGTTGTTGCCGTCACTTTAATCTCATTTCCTTCTACCTTTCGCTGTATAACCGTCTTGGTACCATCGGCGTTTGTGATTGTTTGGACCGTCTCTTCTTCCTGCTCTTCTTGTTCGGGATCGTCCTCAACTTCATTTTCGACCTCATTCTCATCCTCGGTCTCATTTTCTTGCTCTTGCTCGTCATCGTCTTTGTCGTCTTCCGAATCGTTGTCTGAATCGTCGTTGGCGTCTTCGTCTTCCCTGTCTTCAGAGTCTTCTGAATCTTCGTCGTCATCCTCCTCATCGTCGTCACCCAAAACTAGGGTAGATGGGCTGTTTTTGTCAGCAAGTTTAGTCTTAGTCAGATAGCCAAAACCGCCACCTAAAGCTAACAAAAGAAACAAACCAAGTACTATGGGTAAATGGATAATATAAAAGGTTAAACTTTTTGTTTTGGGCATTTATAAATGCTACACGAATATATAGAAGTTGTCAAATTTGATATGATTATCTTATATGCGTCTTGAATGGCTTCGCCCAAAGTCAGAACTAAAAGAGGTACTGCATGAACCCCGTTCAGTGGGGCCAGAAATTGCCTATTGGATATTTTCCGATTTAACAATCGAAAAGTGGAAAGACATGACAGTAATAGCCCCCGGTCTCTACGGGAAAGAATTTCCAAAAACATACGGCCACTACCATACCCCACACGTCTACGAAACTTACAAGTTAGTTCACGGTGATGGGACATTTTTACTTCAAAAAAAACACTATGAAAACTACGTAGCATCCGGGGCACGCACTAAAAAATGGATTCCGGAACAAGTCGATGAGGTCTATATGGTAAAGTTTTCGGCCGGTGACGAGCTAATAATCCCGCAGGACTTTGGGCACTCGTGGTCAAATGTTGGAGCAACTCCTTTAATCACATTCGACGACTGGACATCCGGACACACGGCTACTGACTACGAAGCCATAAAAAAACTGAAAGGAATGGCCTTTTATATTACTTTGGGGGGCAACGGGATTAAATTTGTACCAAATCCTAACTATAAAAAACTGCCCGATCCAAAAGTAATTACCGCAAAGGAATTTCAGCGTTTATATCCAATTTCTTGAGAAATCAGTACAAGGCCTCCAACCAAACCCGAACCCTGCCCAAATGCTGATTTTTTAATCTTAGGTACAGAAACAAAAGTAATATTGCTGAGGGTTTCGTTAACTCCGCCCCCAAACATTCCAAATTTTTCCGACATACCACCACCGATAACCACGCACTGAGGGTTCCATATCATTGTGATATTTAATATCCCCACACCCAAGATTTTTCCGTACTCGAACCAAATCTTAGGATCCTCACACGTAATCGGATCTTGTTTGTAAATTTTTTTAAAAGCGGTTCCTGACACATAAGCTTCTAAACTTCCGCAAATATTGTAACGGTCACAAATATCGGTATCAAAGTTTATAATCTGGTGCCCAGGTTCGTAGTTTTTGGTTCCTGAGTTCAACTTTTTGTTTTCAATCAAGACCCCGCCTACTCCGGTACCCAAAGATAAGTAGGCTACCGAATTGCACTCAGAACCTGTTCCAAGAACTGCTTCCCCAAGTCCCGCCATTTCCGAGTCGTTAGCGCAAAAGATTTTTTCGTGCATGCCAAATGACCCCAATAATTTTCGGATCTGCGTCCGGTTAAGTTGCGGGTAATTAGGTGAACGTTCAACGGCTTTACTTTCTTTGTTAATTACACCCGCGATACCGATAGATATAGCCTCTATCTCTTTGCCCCCCGACAACGACTTCATTGCTTTTTCTATTTTAAACGTTTCTTCATTTAAATCTGCAGCTGAATGAAAAACCTCAGTCTTGTCGATGTTTATTAGATCACTCGAGCTTGCCATTCTAGTAAGCGAGGCCCCAAGATCGATAGATAAATACATAATTAGTTTAAGTATACTCACCGATTCCGATTTGCAACAAATACACCCAACCCCTATACTAATAATATGATGAAAAGAAACAAATTTTCCCTATCAACCTATATCATAGTAAGCATTTTGTTTTCGGCCGCTGCTCTTTTGACACCGTTTAGAGCATACGCTGAACCGGAAGATACAGATGTCAACGAACAAGAGCAGAGTAACGAAACAGAAAATGAAGGCGATGACGAAGAGGACA
>PFVN01000052.1:4886-5706 GCA_002790635.1 Candidatus Moranbacteria bacterium CG_4_9_14_3_um_filter_42_9 | reverse complement strand
ATAAGTTAAATTAATTAATTATCAAATTTAAAATAAAAAACGAGCCTAATGCTCTTCATGGCTGGTCGCAATCGTCATAAAAACCAATGTAAGCATAGCAAAAATAAGCGCCTGAATCAACCCGACAATGATTTCCAAAAATATGAAGGGTAGCGGTAGGATATAGGCGAAAAGTGCCATCATGGAAGCCAGAAGCACTTCACCGGCGAAAATATTCCCAAATAACCGGAAGGAAAGCGAAGTCACCTTTGCCACCTCGCCGATGATCTCGACGATCCCCACAAATGCCTTTATCGGATTGACTAAAACTATAGTGGCATCTTTCTTAATTTTTCCCGGAATAGCCAGAAGTGATTTGATATTTACGAATTTATTGAAATGATCCCAGACTCCGACCGTAAGAGCTCCCATCACATGCGACGCAACCACCGCAAAAAGCGCCAGAGCCAAAGTCGTGTTGAGGTCAGCCGTGCCTCCCCGGAAAAGCGGAACAAACACTTTGTGCGCCCCCTCCGCTTCAATAAATCCGATCGTGCCCATGCCCGGCATAAGCCCCAGCCAATTATTAACTAGTATAAATAGGAAGAGTGACAGGGAAATGGGCAAAAATTTTTCCGAGCGTTTTCGGCTGCCAGTTATGCTGTCAGCCAGCTTCAGGGCTTCATCCAATATAAATTCAAAGATGTTTTGCAAACCCCGCGGAATTTTTTTTATTTTTCTGCCGATTAAAATGAAAAGTATGACCAAAATAAAAACAGCCGCCCAGCTGTTGAGAAGTGAGTTGGTCACAGTGAAGCTTCCGAGATGAAAAACCGGCTCG
>PFVN01000052.1:3232-4877 GCA_002790635.1 Candidatus Moranbacteria bacterium CG_4_9_14_3_um_filter_42_9 | reverse complement strand
GTAGACTCGTGCTGGACTTCGCCTTGCGGCGCTTCAGTTGTATTTAGTTGCTCAGCGTTAACTGACATAAAAAAATAATTTAAAATCAAAAATTATCATTACTTTTAATTTTTTACTTTCACTTTTTACTTTTATCTTAATTATTTTTTACTTTTTTGGCTTTCCTCCCTTTCAATCCTCTTCATCTCCCTGAGTGAATCGCGCACGATGCCGTAAGTGGAAAAAACAAACGCAATTCCGACACTTAATAAAAATAGCCACGGTTCAGAGTGGTATTTTTTATCCAGCCATTTGCCGACAAATAAAGCAATTATAATCGGAATGCCGATCCATCTGCTTAATCTGGCAAACAGAACCATTCCCGGCTGCCACCAGGGTGCCTGCGGACGATTTTTATCATCTTCCATTGAAAAAATTTTGCAATATTACTCTAGATATTTTCTCGCGTTTTTCTAAAAAAGTCAATCCTGATAAAAATTTTATGTTTTAGGAAATAATTAGCTTTTTTTCGTTATAATTTTTATAGAGATAATATATACATTTTACGCCGACTGGTGTATAATGTATAATTAATGTCTGACTGTAGTTGTCTGCTAGCAATAATCGAAATCATAAATTGAAAAGTTTTTTGGCGTTCTCCGTTGTGGCCTTTTCGACTTCCGCGAGCGTTATTCCCTTTATTTGAGCGATTTTTTCGGCCACATATCTGACATAAGCCGGCTCATTACGCTGGCCTCTATGTGGAGGAGGCGTCAGATATGGACAATCCGTTTCCACTACCGCGTGCTCCAGTCCTATTTCCAGAAGGACTCGGTCATAGTCTCTAGCAAAAGTTATTATGCCGTTAAATCCCAGGAGAAAATCTAATGCGATATATTCTTTTGCTTCCGGCAGACCGCCGGAAAAACAATGGATCACGCCACGCAATTTTTCTTTATATATTTTTTTCGCCTCCTTCAAAATTTCAATGACATCCGCATTGGCTTCCCGACAATGGACGATGAGCGGTAGGTCCAGTTCAGCCGCCAACTGTATCTGCTGGCGAAAAACATCTTTTTGTTTTTCTTTATTGTCCTTATTATGAAAATAATCCAATCCGACTTCTCCAATCGCCACCACTTTCGGATTTTTAGCCAGCTTTCGATAATTCTCCGGATCAAATATTTCCTCGCGCGACGTGAATTCAAATTCTTCCTTTTCATCTATAACTTCCTTGCGTTTCTGGGTTTCCAGATGAATCGGATGAAGCCCAATAGCGGCATACACGTCTTTTTTATATTGGGAAGCGATTTCGACGGCTTTCTGGCTAGTGGAAAATTGCGAACCAACATTGATCATCCAGGTATCAGAATCAAACGAACGCTTTATCGTTTCGGCAAAATCATCTTTAAACGCTGCAAAATTAAGATGGGCGTGAGTATCAATCAGCATTACTATTTTTGATAATTTTTTTTATAAAAATAAGTTGCAAATTTAACAAGTGCCCAGATAACTGACCAAAAAACAATATCTAGCAAGAAAACTCTTATGTTAATTTTATTTACATTCCAATCAAGCCAGCGATAGTATGGAATCGGAAAACCTCTGCCACAATAATCCATAGAGAAATAACAATTTTCATAAATAAAGGTTACCGCCGTAATCA
>PFVN01000052.1:2525-3218 GCA_002790635.1 Candidatus Moranbacteria bacterium CG_4_9_14_3_um_filter_42_9 | reverse complement strand
GGTTACCGCCGTAATCAAAATTCCGAAAAATATGGCTTTTAAAAATTTTAAGTATTTTTTCATTTAATTCTATTAAACAAAATTTCTGTTTTTTTAGTTTCCAACGCTTTTTTTATTTTTTTCGCTGTTTCCGGCAAAAATGGCACCAGAAGTTGCGAGATGACAAAAAGATCCTCAAAAAGTTTTTTCATCACTTCACCAAACTTGCTCTCATCATTTTTCGCTAGTTCCCAGGGCTTGTTTTCTTCAATATATTTGTTGGCCGTGCGGATAATTCTCCAGATGTAATCCAGAGCATGGCCTAATTCCATTTTATTCACAAACTCTTTGAATTCAGCATTTCCGAGAGCCGAGCTCTCGGAAGAGGAAAGTTTAAGGTTTTCAGAAAGCTTTATTATCCGTGAAACAAGATTGCCCAATCCGTTAGCCAAGTCTGCATTATATTTTTCCGTGAATTTTTTCCAACTCACGTCAGCGTCCTCCCCGAAATTTCCAAAGCTCAAGAGAAGATAACGCGTTCCATCTGTGCCGAATTTTTCTACCATATCGTAAGGGCTGATGACATTGCCGAGGCTTTTGCTCATTTTCTGGCTCTCGACATTGATAAATCCGTTGATGAAAATCTGTTTGGAGGGCGACAGCTTGGCCGACATTAGCATGGCCTGCCACATGGCCGATTGCTGTCGCAGATTG
>PFVN01000052.1:0-2478 GCA_002790635.1 Candidatus Moranbacteria bacterium CG_4_9_14_3_um_filter_42_9 | reverse complement strand
GGCCAGTTGAACCACCGGCCACCAGCTTTTGAATTTTTTCATCTCAGCTGGCCAGCCGATCGCCGAAACATAATTGATCAGCGCGTCAAACCAGACATAGATGACCTGCTCCGGATCGTCCGGCACTTCGATTCCCCAAGGCATCTTGCTTTTGAGGCGCGAAATGGAAAAATCTTCCAATCCCCTTTCGACAAAAGCTTTTATCTCATTGAAGCGGAAATTCGGAACGACAAAATCCGGATTTTTTCGGTAAAGCTCCAGTAGCCGATTTTGGAACTTGGAAAAGCGGAAAAAGTAATTTTCCTCTTCGATTATCTCTAACGTTAAGTTCGGATGGATAGGGCATTTTCCGTCCACCAGATCCGATTCGGTTTTTTCCAGCTCACAGCCGACGCAATATTTTACTTTGTATATTTTTTTGTAAATATCACCGTTCTTTTTGCAGATATCCCAAAATTTCCGGGCAGCAATCACATGATAGTCGTCGGTCGTCCGGATGAAATTATCAAAGCTCAAGTTAAGTATCCTTTTCAAATCGAAATATGTCCCGGCTTGATTGTCACAATATTTCTGAGTCGGGATTCCCAGCTCTTCGGCTTTCCGGAAAATTTTGAGACCATGTTCATCCGTTCCGGTGTTAAAATAAACCTTGTTGCCTAATTGCCGCTGGAAGCGGGCTTGCACATCGGCTTCGATAATTTCCAAAGAAAAACCGATATGCGGTTCGGCATTGACATAAGGCAGGGTGGTTGTTATATAAAACCTATTTTTCATATTTTTTTGAGTAATTGGCAATTTCTTTTTTTAGGGACGGTAAAGATTTTAGTTTTTTAAACTCATTTGGCTCTATCCATTTATAATCGCTATGTTCATGACTTAGTTTGACCTTGCCAGCAACATAATTACAGATAAAAGTTATTCCTACTTTGTATTCTCCCGTATCTTTTTTAAAAAAGAAGACATTAAAAGGTTCAATAATTTTAACTTTCAAATTTACTTCTTCTTTGATTTCTTTTTCCAAAGATTTTTGCGGAGTATTTTTTTCATCCATTCCGCCACCAACCGTTTCCCAAACCCCCGGCTTATGGTCATCAGCATTACTCCTTTTGACTACCAATATTTTTCCACTTTTTCTTATGATACCCTTTACCGTCACATTAAATTTCATAAAGCTAACATACAATTATTACAAATTCTCCTTTCACTTTACCTTTATTTTTTTCAAAATATTCCAAAATTTCTTCGACACTACCCCGCAAAATTTCTTCAAACATTTTCGTTAACTCTCGTCCCAGAATTATTTTTTTTCCCGTAGCTAAACTCCTCAGAAGTTCCAAATTTTTTATCACCCGATAGACGGAGTCAAAATATATTACCGGATATTCAGAAGTAATTACTTCTTTGAAAAAAGTTTCCCGCCCTTTTTTGTGCGGCGGAAATCCGAGAAAAAGGAGCTTTTGCATATCGATTCCGGCCACACTGGCCAGCGTTGTGAGTCCGGACGGACCGGGAATTGGAATGACCGGGATATCATTTTTGAGAGATTCCTCCACCAGCATATTTCCCGGGTCAGAAATGCCCGGCGTGCCCGCATCCGTTACTAGCGCCACATTCTTCCCGGTTTTCATAATTTCCATTATTTGGCTTACTTTAGCCAATTTTGAGTGTTGAAAATAGCTGATGAGAGGCTTTTTTATGTCATAGCGATCAAGCATTTTTTTGGTCACCCGCGTATCCTCACAAGCGATCAAATCCGCTTCTTTTAGTGTTCGGACGGCCCGAAAGGTGATATCCTCCAGATTGCCAATGGGTGTTGCTACAATGTATAATACACCTGTATTCATACTCGGTAGTATAATTTTGACTTATTTAAAGCAAATTTTCTCCCGGAGAAAATTGGTCAAAATTTCACTACCGGGTATAGATTAATTTTAACTTAAATACGGCTATTTTTCAATCCCCTATATGATTTTAGTCACTCACGCGCTCGTCGGCGCGGTTATTGGAAAAAATATTAATAATCCTTTAATTATAATTCCGCTTTCTTTGGTCACCCACTATGCGCTGGACTCACAACGCCATGGAGAATATTTGGACAAAACTTCCAAATTCGGAAACACCTGGTGGAAAATAGCCCTGGATATCTCGGCGGGTTTTTTGTTTATTTTATCTTTTATTACAATTAAAGATTTTGATTTGCTGCGAATCAGAAACATCTTGATTGGCAGTTTTTCTTCACTGTTTCCTGATTTTCTGACTCTTTTGTTCTGGATATATCCCGCTGGTTTTTTGAAAAAACTCCATTCTTTTCATGAATGGGTTCACAGATACTTTTTTTCTGAAGAGCTAAAATGGAGCTTGAAAAATGCCTTGAATGACATTTTAGTTTCGCTCCTGGCAATCATTTTTCTTTTTCTCTAAAAACAAAAAAGCGGTTCCATTGGCTCGGAACTGTTTCTTTTCAGTTTTATTATTTTA
>PFVN01000028.1 GCA_002790635.1 Candidatus Moranbacteria bacterium CG_4_9_14_3_um_filter_42_9 | reverse complement strand
GGTAAATCCAAGGTCGGTTTAGCGGTGGGGGATAGCGAGATATCCATCGCCTTTGCTTACAAAACCCTGGACAATGACGAAAAACTGCTGGGGAACTTGCGGGAAATAATCAAGGAACGGGAAATAGACCAAATAATTTTGGGAGAACTGGGAATGAGCGGCGAGCAGAAAGGATCTTTTGACGCGCAGGAAATTGGTGCCGAGATGCAAAAAGAATTGGGCGTGCAGGTGAGATACCAGGAAGAAATGTTTTCGACCAAAATGGCGCAGGATTCTCTCAAGGAAAAAGGCGCGAAGAAAATAAAGGAATTGGATAATCAGGAAGCCGCGCGGATAATTTTGCAAAGCTGGCTTGATAAAAATTAATTTTTTTAATCACGACTTAAACAAAACTACAAAATTTAGCCTAGGCTAGAAAATGTAGTTTTTTAAAATGAAAGCCTGAAAGTATGAGTTTTGAATATAAAGGACCTCCTGTTAAAAAAAAGAAAGAGCCTGAAGAAACTGGCATCACTCGCAGAAGTTTTTTGAAAGCTAGTCTGGCCCTTGGAACTGCGCTGGTAGCTGGAAGAGTCGTAAGCGATTATCTGGAAGAAAAAAAAGAAACAGACATTCCCAAAGAAGTCCCGCGGCCAGGAAATAAAGAGACAACGTCAAAGGAACCTGACCCGGACAGCAGAAAAGCTGAAAGCGAAGAAGAAATTGAGCCGGATATGGATTATGCCGAATCCCTGTCGGACATACTGGATTTTGAGAAAGATGGCCCAATTCGATTAACTCCGGAAAAAATGAAAAGAGTTAGGGAATACTGGAAGGAGAGATATAGAAAAGAACCTAAGCTAAAAGAAAGCCTAAGATATGCTTATCGCGAAATGGGATCTTGGATAAAATATTTACATGAGGCTTTTGAAAAATATGAAGTACCGAAAAATTTTGCTTACTTAGCTATTCCTGAATCTCACTGGAATGTAAAAAAAATGGTTTCTAAAGCTAATGCAGTCGGCTATTATCAAATTACTGGCAATACCGGGAGAGGTTACGGAATGAAAATCGGACCAGTCGTGGATGAACGTATGCATCCCATCAAGAGTGCGGACCTATGTGCCAGGTATTTGAAAGAGTGGCACGACAAGGCAAAAGGCGGCAGAAAAGATGATTGCGAGGAATACTGGTTACTGGCCTTGGCTACATATAATGGCAGCTTTGCTCAAACTTATATCAACTCTTGCAACGACAAAAAGAAAGACGCTACTTATAAGGAATTCTTAAAAACTATTGAGGATAAACTCAATAAGATAAAGGATGATCTTCTGGGAAATAGACTTACGCATGTCGTCGGCCGGTGGGAATCTCTAGCAAGTATCGCTAAAAAATATGGAATTAGTTATAAGGAATTCCAACGGGCTAATGCTCTCAAGGGAATTAACGTGAAAAGAGGCCAAGCTCTGGTTATCCCAACGGCTCACCTGAGTCAGGTAGCCAAAAAGAAAGTCTTTGCCGCAGCCATTAGCGGTTTTTCCGAAAATCTGAACTATCCCGAAAAATTTAATGCCATTGATGATCTCATAAAAGAAAAATTTGTCACTCAACAAAATCAGCCGATAAACCTAAAGCCGCCTTATGTCGTTCAGCAAGAAGCCGGTGTTTCCGATAGCTATACCCATACTATAAAAAGGGGAGAGACTCTAAGTATTCTTTCTAGAAAGTATGGAGTAAAGGTGAAAAAAATTGCCGAGGCCAATAAGGCTTTAAAAATAAACAATCTAAAGCCCGGGGATAAGATAAGCATACCAGATGCAAAGGGAAAAATTAGGAATAAAAAAGCAAAAAGTTTAATCACGGAAGCTCAGAAACATCGCGTGTCCGTCAGTGAAATGGGCTTTAAAAACCAGCATGTCCGCGATTGGCAGAAGCCCCTGCCCAATGGGACCGAGCTGTGGGTTTAGTGTCGTTTTTCGCCTGAATATGCTATAATAAAAACGAGTTTTGAGAAGTAATAATTTAATTTTTTATCTAAAAACATGGGCGAAGAAAGACCATATTTATCAGTTATTATCCCAGCTTATCGGGAAGCTGATCGAATCGGCAAAAATCTGTTGGAAATAGAAAACTTTTTGAGTTCCAAAAAATATACCTATGAAATTTTGGTTGTGACCGATGGATCTCCAGACAACACGCCGGAAGTTGCCAGGAGTTTCATAGACAAAGTTAAAAATTTACGCGTAATCGAAAATAAAGAGAATCACGGCAAGGGTTATGTGGTGCGCCAGGGACTTTTGGAAGCGAAAGGAGACTGCCGTGTTTTTTTGGATGCGGACGGTTCAACTTCTATAACGCATCTGGATTATTTCCTGCCGGAATTGGAAAAAGGCAATGACGTGGTAATCGGTTCAAGAAAGATTAAGGGCGCTTTTGTGCAGATCCATCAGCCTAAATATCGCGAAATTATGGGTGAGATGGGTAATTGGCTGATTAGGATTGTTTTGGGATTATGGCGTTTTCCTGATACGCAATGCGGTTTCAAGATGATGACAGCCAAGGCGGCGGAAGCAGTGGGATCGCGCATGGTGGTTGACCGATTCGGCTTTGATTTTGAATGGATAATTTTGGCGAAAAAGATGGGCTTCAAAATAGAACAGCTGCCAGTCCGTTGGCTCAATGAAGAAGGCTCATCCGTGAGCCTGACCGGCCCCAACGGTTTTATCCAGGTCTTGATTGATTTGTTCAAAACCCGACTTCGGCTTTGGACCGGCAAATACAATATAAAGTAAAATTAAAAATTCAAAGTTCAAAATGCAATTTTGGTATTGGTTTGCGACAACATTAAAATACCAGACAGCTTCAGATGTTACTTGGTCGGGTAAAAAATAAAAATGGAAAATATAAATAAAAAAATACAAATATCAGAGCTTAGGCAGGATTTGGTGACAGGAGATTGGGTGGTGATTGCTACTGGCCGGGCCAAGCGTCCGGAAGAGTTTGCCGCGCATAAGCGAGAAGCTGTTGAGGAAGATCCGAACAAGCCGTGTTTTTTTTGTCAGCCAGAAGAAACCGGACAGGAAAAAGATGTTCTGATATATCAAGACGAAAATAATCAGTGGAGCCTGCGGGTTTTTCCCAATAAATATCCGGCCTTTAGCCAAGGCAAGGTGATCAGGCATTTTGAAGAGGGGCCTTATTTCGGAATGGATGGGGTTGGTTATCATGAATTGATAGTCACGCGCAACCATGGAAAACAAATAGCCCAACTGGATGTCTTTCGGGTAGCGGAGATAGTTGATGCTTATCAGGAACGTTATATCGACTTGATGAACAAAAAAAGCGTTAACTATATTGAAATTTTTCACAACCATGGCAAAGAAGCCGGCGCCTCTATCGGACATCCTCATTCTCAACTGATGGCTATTCCGGTAATTTCTCCCTATGTGAACCTGGAATTGGCTGGCGCCGAATTGTATTACAAGTCCAATAAAAAATGCGTGTATTGCACGATAATTGAGTGGGAAAAGGAACACCAAAAAAGAATAATTTTTGAAAATGATGATTTTTTGGCTTTCTGTCCCTTTGCCTCTCGCGCGAGTTTTGAAGTCTGGGTGATTCCTAAAAAACACAAACCTTATTTTGAAAGGATATCTGCCGAAGAAAAAATTAATTTAGCTGAAGCCCTGCAAATATCCATCAATAAGATTTTTAAAGCCCTGGGAGATCCGGCCTACAATTTTTATATTCATACCGGACCTTGTGACGGTAAGGATTATGCGCATTTTCACTGGCACATAGAAATTTTGCCACGGACTTCCATTTGGGCCGGCTTTGAACTTTCAACTGGAATTGAAATTTCCACCATTCAGCCGGAGATAGCATCGGAATATTTAAGAAAAATATAAGTAGATTGAGAGATTAGCAAAATGATTGGAAAAATTATCGCGGTCTTAGCGGGTTTCATCATTGGCGGAATATCAAGCTTAGGCTATTGGGGAGTGGCGATTATGATGGCGATTGAAAGCGCAGCCATTCCGCTGCCGTCAGAAATTATTATGCCATTTGCCGGTTATTTGGTTTCCCAGGGAAAGTTCACTCTTTTGGGCATAACCTTGGCCGGTTCCATCGGCTCGGTGGTGGGTTCTGTTTTGGCTTGGTGGGTAGGCCTGAGGGGCGGCCGGAGGTTTATTGAAAAATATGGCAAGTATGTCTTATTATCCCGGCATGATCTGGATATGGCTGACAATTTTTTCAAGAAGTATGGCGTAGCGACAGTCTTTTTTTCCAGGATGTTGCCGGTGGTACGAACCTTCATTTCTCTGCCGGCTGGGATTGCCAAAATGAATTTATCCAAATTTATTATTTATACTTTTCTTGGTTCTTTGCCTTGGTGCTTTTTTCTAGGTTATATAGGCAAGAAGTTGGGTGATAACTGGGACACGCTAGGCGCATATTTTCACAAATTCGATTTGGCTATCGGTATAATTATTTTTTTCGCTCTGGCGCTTTTTATCAGACGCCACTTGAAATTGCAAAATGATAATTCATAAAATATAAAAATATGAATAATCCGGTAGTTGGAAACTAAAAATGTCACCCTGCGGGTGATCAGCCGCAGGCTGAAATTTTAAGAAATGATAAAATTATGAAGAAACTAGTAGTTGGAAATTTAAAGATGAATTTAATTAATCTCGCTGAAAGGGAGCGCTATTTCAAGTTGCTTGAAAAAGAACTGAGCGGCAAGGATTTTTCCAACACTGAAGTCGTTCTTTGTCCGCCATATGTCCATCTGGAATCATTCAAGAAATGGAAAAATAAAAAGATAAAACTTGGCGCCCAAAATATGTTTGCTGAAACCAAAGGATCTTACACAGGAGAAATTTCTCCGACGATGCTCAAAGCCTTTGGATGCGAGTATGTAATTCTTGGTCATAGCGAAAGACGAAGATATTTTTCTGAAAAAAACGAAGAGATAAGTTTGAAAGTCGCTTCCGCCTTGAAAAACGGGCTTATTCCGGTAATCTGCGTCGGCGAGACAAAAGTCCAAAGGGAGGAGCATCGAGTTTTGGATGTCATAACGGAACAGGTTGCAAAAGCCCTGGTAAATGTCAGCCGAACCAAGGCCGGAGGAATAGTCATTGCTTATGAACCGGTCTGGGCGGTCGGAAGCGATGTCACTCCGACAACGCACGAAATTATGGAAGCCAAGGTTCTGATCAGAAAAATTTTAGTGGCTCTTTTCGGAAAAAAGTATGCGGAAAAAGTGAGGATTCTTTATGGAGGATCAGTGAAAGCCGTGATTGCCAAAGAAATTTGTGTCGATCCGGGGATGGATGGGGTTCTAGTCGGACGGGAATCTCTGATGCCGCATGAGTTTTTAAAAATAGTAGCGATAATAGACAAAAAATAAATTTTTATAATTTCCAATTTCCAATTTTCAATTTCCAATGAATTTTCAATGACCAAATTTCCAAAATTTGAAAATTGAAGAATTGATCATTGATTGATAATTGTGAATTGATAATTGAAAATCAAAATGATTACCAGTGTCAAAGAAATTTTACAAAAAGCCAAGGAAGGTGGTTACGCGGTTGGCGCCTTCAATACTGTAAACTTGGAAACTACCAAGGCCATCATTGAAGCCGCCAAGGAAATGCGTTCGCCAGTCATTATTCAGGTAACGGAAAAGACCATCGATTATGCCGGTGGGAGAGCCATCTTTAATTTGATAAAAAATTGCGCCGAATTTTATGCACTGGAAGTTCCGATTGGAATCCATCTGGATCATGGGAAAAGTTTTGAAATTGTCCAGCGCGCCGTGGGTATCGGATTTGGATCAGTGATGTATGACGGATCAAGAAAGGAATACGAAGACAACCTCGTTGTAACTAAAAAAGTTGTTGAATTTTGCCATGGCAAGGGAGTAGATGTTCAAGCAGAGTTGGGAAATGTTCCGTATATCGGGGAAGGAGAAATAAGCGAAATTAATTGGGAAGAATATATGACAGATCCAGGCCAAGCCAAAAGTTTTGTTGCGGAAACTGGGGTAGATGCCTTGGCGGTGGCCATCGGCAATGCCCATGGATTTTTCAAGGAAAGAAACACTCCGGATTACGCGAGACTGGAAATGATTCACAAAAATGTTGATGTGCCGCTGATTTTGCATGGTGCTTCTGATTGGGAAAACGGCCGGGTGGCGGAAGTCATCAAGCGCGGGATAGTTTGCTTTAATGTTGATACTGCGACCAGAATAGCTTTTGTCAACAGCCTAATGAAAGCGGCCAAGGACCAAAATGACATTTCGTTCGACGTGCGGAAAATATTGGGAGACGCGAGAGAAGCGGTCAAGCAAGCAGTCATGGAGAAAATAAAAATTTTCGGGAGCGACGGGAAAGCGTAAATCCTGAATTTAAGAAAAGAGTATGTGTTTGGCATTTCCGGGAAAAATTATAAAAATTCAGAATAATCAGCAGGCAACTGCTGATTTTAAGGGTGTGAGAAAGGAAATCAATATTTCTCTCGTTGACGGCGTCAAAAAAGGCGATTATGTGATTGTGCACGCCGGTTTTGCCATTCAGGCGCTAAGCAAGAAAGACGCCTGGGAGGTACTCAAAGAATTTGAGGAAAAATTATGAAAAATATCCAGAAGCTGATAAAAAAAATAAATTCGGTCGCCGCCCAGATTAAAAGGCCAGTCAATATCATGGAAGTCTGCGGCACGCATACCCAGGTCATTAGCCGTTACGGAGTCCGGGAGTTTTTGCCGGAAAATATTCGTTTACTAAGCGGACCAGGATGCCCGGTTTGCGTAACGGCGCAAGCTGACATCGATGCTATCGTCAATTTGGCGCTCGCGGGAATTCCCGTAGCGACCTATGGCGACGCAATCAGGGTTCCGGGGTATTTTGGCAGTCTGGAAAAAGCGCGGAGCCTGGGAGCGAAAGTTTTTCCAGTGTATTCCGTGGAAGAAGCGCTGGAGCTGAAAGTAAAATATCCTGATCTGGTTTTTTTCGGGATTGGCTTTGACACGACGGCACCTATGACCGCCGTAGCTTTAAAAAAGGGGCTAACGGTCTATTCCACGCACAAACTTTTCCTACCGGCGATGGACGCGCTTTTGGCTATGGGAGAACTGAAAATAGACGGCTTCCTGAGTCCCGGGCATGTTTCAACGATTGTCGGTCTCAAGCCGTATGAACATATGAAAGTCGCGCAAGTGATAACCGGATTTGAGGTGGAAGACGTCCTGGTTGGTTTGCTGATGCTCCTTCATCAGATCAAAGGGAGTCGGCGCAACGTGGAAAACGAATACGCGAGGTCAGTGCGAAAGTTTGGAAATCCAAAAGCGCGCCAGATTATTCTTGAAGAGTTCAAGATCGCGGACGGTAACTGGCGGGGATTCGGTATGATACCCGGCTCGGGACTGGAAGTGAAAAATCCAAAACTGAACGCGAAGATCAAATACAGAGAAATATTGTCCAAAGTTGACTTTTCCCGCTCGGAAAAGCCGACGGGGTGCCTCTGTGGAGAAGTTATCCGGGGGCTCATTGCTCCGGCAGAGTGCCCCATGTTTGGGCGCGTCTGCACGCCGGAAAATCCTTACGGACCTTGTATGGTTTCCGTGGAAGGGAGCTGCAACGTCGAATACCGATATGCCAAAAATAAAAAATAGCAAATCGTTTTTTTGGCTCGCTGCGGCTGCTTGGATGGCGGTAATTTTTTTCTTGTCATCCGTAAGAGGAAGCGGATACCAATCCCCAAGCACTTTCTATTTTATAGAAAGGAAATCTTTTCATGTCATCGAATACTTCATACTGCTTATCCTATTCCATAAAGCACTCTCCTGGGATTTCAAATATGAGAAGGCACTTGCATTTTCAGCGGTTCTAGCTTTGATCTATGGGATTTCCGATGAATGGCACCAGACTTTCGTTTTCGGCAGAGACGGTACGATAAGGGATGTTGCGATCGATCTCACCGGAATTTTAGCGGCGTTAATTTTCATTTCATTTATTACAAAATGGAAAAAAAGGAAGAAACAATTGAATTAGAAGCCGGTTCGGGCGGTGAAAAATCAAGCGAGCTGATTGAAAAAATCAGGAACAATTTTTCCGTACGCGGCCAATGGAGAAATACCGGCGACGACGGGGCAGTCTTGGATTTGGGGGAAAGCGGAAAATTGGTTTTTACGACCGATGCTTTCATAGTCGATCCCATATTTTTCCCGGGCGGGGATATCGGGAAGATTGCCATGTGCGGAACGATCAACGACCTGACTGTTATGGGTGCGCGTCCCCTCGGCATCGCGTTGAGCCTAGTCATCGAAGAAGGCTTCCCGGAGAGCGACCTTATGAAAATCATGAAGTCGGTTGAAACTATGTCGCGGAAGTCGGGCGTGCCGGTCGTAACCGGTGACACGAAAGTCATGGAAAAAGGCAAAATTGATAAAATTGAAATTACCACTTCCGGCGTGGGACTGGCGGATAAAATAATTGAAAATAACGGGGCTGAGCCGGGAGATCTGATAATTTCGTCGGGTGATTTAGGGGAACACACCGTTGCGCTTCTGGGCGTCCGGTTCAACTACAAAACCAAAATCAAAAGCGATTCTCAGACACTCCACCAGGAAATAGCCGCCGTCGGGAAATATCTGAAAGCGGCCAAGGATCCGACCCGGGGAGGGCTGGCAGCCAACATAATTGAGATGGCCGAAAAAGCAAAGGTAAAAATTATCCTGGAAGACAAGCTCCTGCCTTACAAAAAAGAAACTCACGCGATCGCGGAGCTTTTGGGAATAGATGTTTTTTCTTTTGCTTCAGAAGGCCGGTTTATTGCTGCGGTTTCGCCTAAAAACGCTCAAAAAGCCTTAAAAATCCTGAAAAAATTCAATAAAGAAGCCAAGATAATCGGCCGAGTGGGAAAGGGTAAGGGAGTATATCTCAAAACTAAAGTCGGCACCGAAAGGCCGATTGAATCGCCGCGGGGAAAATTAGTTCCTAGGATTTGCTAGAAGATAATAAATGATCTGCCCAAAGGAAACTCCCGCGTCGCCCCGTGGGATTTTTTTACCCGCGTAAACTCCTTTGAGTTCAAGATAGGAAGCAATTATTTTATTATTGGCGATTCCGCCGGCGAAGAACACATCCCGTAACCCGTAACCCGTAACCCGTAACTCTTTTTTTATTATCTCATATAGCCCTCTAGCCATATAAAGCTGGGCGGTCGCAGCCAAGCGGTGCTTATCCTTCTTTACATTTTTAACCAGATATTCAAAAAGAGGAGTGGTCTCTAATATAAAATTTGAATTTCGTTCTCTACTTGAATTTATTTCGGATTTTGTAACAACCGGTCTCAAATCAGTGTATGGAATGGTCGAACTATTTTCCAATGCGATCGCCGGGCCGTGCTTATATTTTCTAACATTCCCGCAAAATCCAAGCAAAACTGAAACCGCGTCCAGGACTCTTCCGGCGCTGGAAGTCTCCTGACAGTTGAAGTTTTGTTTCAGCTGGCTGTATAAAACTTCAAACTCATTTTTGGAATAATATTTTTTAACAAACAGACAAGCCTTATCTTTCGGTAAAAACTTATTTAAAATACTGATTAGCATCCGCGCCGGTTCTTTCACGGCCAAATCGCCACCGATTAAAATTTGATTTTCCAGGTACCCGATTCTTTCAATGCTTTTTACTTTTTCCTTCCTGCCGTTTATTTTGAATAGTTCTCCGCCCCAGATTTTTCCATCCGTTCCATAACCGGTGCCGTCGCAAGCTATCCCAACTATGTTTCGCAGACCGCCGGCAAAAACTTGCAGTTTGTAATTTTTATTATTTATCATTTTGTCTCCGATCGCGGAAAAAACGTGAGAAATATGATGCTGTAGCCTTATTTGCTTGGCCTTATATGTTTTGCTCAGACTTTCCCCTAAAGAAGTCGTTTTATACAGCGGATGAAGATCAGTTAAAATTATGTCCGGTTTAACCTTATTTTTTTTCAAGAATTTCGTAATCGCCTGAGTGAATTTTTGAAAATTTTCTTCGTTTAGCAAATCGCCGAAAGAGTCAGACCGGTAAAGCATTTTTTGATAAAAAACCGAAAAATTACCGTCGGATTCCGGCCCCAAGGCTAGCAAACATTCATTGATATTTATGTGCCAGTTTAGTGATTCCATCGCTTGTATTATAGCATTTACCCGCCAAATATGTTAAAATATGCATATGGAAAATAAGAGGGCTTTTACCATAAAAACAAAGCCTCGAATTGCGATTGTCAGCCTGACATCCTGCGAAGGGTGCCAGTTTGCTTTGCTTGATTTGGGAAAAAAGTTTTTTGATCTGATAAATCAAGTAGAAATGCTTGACTTTCGGCTAATAGAGGACGAAGAGGATCTCGGACTGAAGTTGGATTTGGTTCTGGTGGAGGGTAATCCGGTAACCAAGGAGAATGTTAAATTGCTAAAAATTGTCAGAAAGAGAAGTAAAATTTTAGCGGCGCTGGGAAATTGCGCGGCGATGGGTGGGGTGCCGGAAATAAAAAATTATAAAGGGATAGAAAATACAGTTAAGCATGTTTATAAATATGTTCAAGGCATAAACAATCCTGAGATAAAGGAAATTGACAATTTCGTGAAAGTTGATTTTGTTTTTCCGGGTTGTCCGATAACGGGGGAAGAGTTTTTGAAGTATATGCCGGAACTTCTGGCTGGTCGGATTCCGCAAATTCCGGATACTCCAGTTTGCGTGGAATGCAAAGCGGCCGGAAATCGCTGTTTGCTTTTGGATAAAAAGCCCTGTTTCGGGCCAATGATTTTGGGAGGCTGCCAGGCAGTTTGTCCCTCCGCGCGGATGGGTTGCCAAGGCTGTCGGGGACTGCGTCCGAAAGGTAATGTCCAAGCGATGCAGCAAGCTTTAAAAACTATGATAACTGACGAAGAGTTTGAAAATACTACGGAAATTTATGGTCTCAGAGATGATATTGAAGCCCGGAAAAAATAGCCAATCCAAAAAAATGATCTTTCTAAAGAAATTATTATTACTAGTTTTTTTAACCGCTGTTTTGGTTTTTACGGGAACACTGATTTTGGAAAAATCACAGCCGAGTTTGCGCAGTTACGTGTCAACGCACAAGCCGTGCCGGACGCCGCTCCAATATTCTATCGGAAATATTGATCCGCAGTTCAATGTATCCAGTGAACAGCTAAAAAAAATAGTCGGAGCGGCGGAGAATATCTGGGAGCAGGAGGCACAACTAGATTTATTTGAATACAATCCCGAAGCTAATCTCAAAGTGCAATTAGTTTACGATGAGCGTCAAGCCGCGACCAACGCAGCGGATTTGCTGCAAGCCGGATTAAAAGTATTGGACTCTCAGCGAAGCAGCGTGGATAAACAGCAAAATTCTCTGAGCAAAGAATACGACCAAAAACTTATAGCTTTTAAGGACTCGCTATCTTCATACCAGGACAATTTACAAAAATATAACAAGGATGTGGCCGAATGGAATAAACAAGGCGGCTCTCCAGAGGAAGAATTTCAAAAACTCAAAAAAAGGAAAAGTGAGCTAGATGCAATTTTCAAAAGCCTCAAGGGCGATGAAAAAGAACTGAATGATTTAGCCAAAAAAAATAATTCATTGATAAATAAAGAGAATGCGATTATTAATAGTTATAACAGCGCGGTGATGACCTACAAAAGCAAATACGGCGGGGCGCAGGAGTTTGAAAAGGGAATTTTTGATTCCAGCGTCGGAATAGTCATATATCAGTTTAAGGAAGAGACCGATCTCAAGTTAACGCTCATTCACGAGTTGGGACACGCGCTGGGGATTGGACACGTGGAAAAT
>PFVN01000065.1 GCA_002790635.1 Candidatus Moranbacteria bacterium CG_4_9_14_3_um_filter_42_9 | reverse complement strand
TTGGATCAAAAAGAAAACGGCTACCGAGCGGCCGCGAAATTCATTTTGGAAAATGTTGTGTGTGAACTGCCGGAAATAATTGAAAAAAAATTATACATGGATCCCAAGAGTCGTTTTCAGGAAAGGGCGCAGGAAAAGGAATCTATAACGCCATCCTACCGGGTCATGGAGGAATCTGGTCCGGATCATGACAAAAAATTCGTGGTCGGAGTATACCTCGGAGAAGAATTGATCGCGGAGGGGAAAGGATCTTCCAAGCAGGAAGCGCAAAAAGACGCCGCTTTGAGAGCCTTAGAAAACAGAGGATGGTAGCATGAAAATCCCAATGCCAAAGTTCAAATATCAAATCAAAACTAAAACTCAATTGCCCAAGTAATGTATTTAAAAAAGCTGGAAATTTCAGGATTCAAATCTTTTGCCAACAAAACCACGTTGGATTTTTCGTTTTCCCGGGAAGGCGTGCCGGTAGTAACAGCCATCGTCGGTCCTAATGGTTCCGGAAAATCCAACATTGCTGATGCTATTCGCTGGGTGATGGGCGAGCAATCGATGAAAAATTTGCGCGGTAAAAAATCGGAAGACATTATTTTTGCCGGTTCGGGTAAAAAAGCGCGTCTGGGCACTGCCCAAGCGACCATTTTCTTTGATAACTCAGACAAGAAAATTCCTCTGGAATTCGATGAGGTTTCCGTCACTCGCAAAATTTTTCGCAGCGGTGAAAGTGAATATCAAATTAACGGTTCACGAGTGCGCTTACAAGATGTGATTGATATTTTGGCCAAGGCTGGCATCGGAAAGGAAAGCTATTCAATTGTCAATCAAGGCATGGCTGACGCCGTGCTCAACGCAAATCCGTTGGAAAGAAGAGCTATAATCGAGGAAGCTGCCGGGGTGAAGCAATATCAAATCAAGAAAGAGCGAGCAATTCGCAAAATTGATTCAACGCGGGAAAATTTGGATCGAGCGCGCGACTTGGCGGAAGAAATAAAACCGCATCTCCGGATGCTGAAGCGCCAATCCGAAAAAACTGTTCAATGCGAAGAAATTGCCGGAAAGCTCAAAGAAAAACAAACCAAACTTTTTTCCTTTCTCTGGAATAATTTTAAAAATGAATCAAATAGCTTGAATGAGAACAAAGATGATTTGGGAAGAAAAATGATGAATATCCAGCGGGAAGTTGACAAGTTGACTGACGAAATCAATCAGGAATCGGTGGCGCAAGCTGGAAGCACAAAAATGGTTGAACTGGAAAAAGCACAAACGGAGCTCCGGAGCAAACTCAATGAAATGGAACGGGATTTGGTGGTAACGGAAGGGCGGATAGAGATTGAAAAAGAAAGACAGAAAAATATGGAAGCGCTGGAGGAGATCAAAAAGACCAGCGTTCCGGTTGATTTGCGGTATGTCCGTGAAAACTTGGAAGAAATCAGGTGGGATCAGGAAAATCTGGTGAAAAAAATAAGCGGGGTGGAAAAACTGGAAGATCTGCAGGAAATTAAGGAATATGCTACTGTTATCCAACAGCGCCTGCATGATTTGAAAAATGATATTGAAAGAGGGAAAAAAGAAGCTATGCCGGTTCCAGAGAAACCAATTCTCGCTAAAAATCCGAAGGACTCTGCAGCTATTGAAGAATTGAAAAATAAAACGATAAAAATTCGAGCGGAAATCGAAAAAATAAAAGCAGATATCCAAAATGTTGGCGGAAAAATAAATTCAGCAATACAGATCGACAAACAAAAGCGTCAGAAGTTTTTTGATATCGAACGGAGTCTGCGATTGAAGCAGGAAGAGCTGGGCAAGGTCAAGGATCAATGGAATGATGCTAAGATTTCTCTAACACGTGTCGAAGTGCGCGAGGAAGATTTGCGGGCGGATGTTTTACGCGAACTAAAAATACAAGTTGAGGAATTAAATAATGTTGCAGAGGAGGTCGATAGAGATGCGCTGGAAAAAGAAACTGCTAAATTGCGCTGGCAATTGGAACAGATCGGAGGAATTGATCCATTGGTTATCGACGAGTATGAAGAAACGAAAAAACGCTATGAATTCCTGATCAAGGAAACGGAGGATTTGAACCAAGCCATCAGTTCCCTCCGTGAAGTAATTGCGGAAATGGACCAAAAAATCAATGAATCTTTCGGTTCAACTTTGGAGGAAATAAACAAGGAATTTACCAAATACTTTCGAATAATTTTTGGCGGCGGCAATGCTGGGCTGAAAAAAATTGAAGTGAGAAAAAGGTCGGCGCGTTCCAAAGAGGAGGAAGGTCCGTCAGCCGCGGAAGGTGGTGATTCTGAGTCGCAAGAAGACTCGGAAGAAAAAGAAATAGAAAAGGAAAAAAGCGAAATCGGCATAGACATCTTTGCAACGCCCCCCGGCAAAAGAATCAGTGGCCTGCCGATGCTTTCCGGCGGAGAGCGGGCGCTCACGGCCTTGGCGCTGCTTTTTGCGATTATTTCTCACAGCGCTCCGCCTTTTGCGGTGCTGGATGAAGTGGAAGCGGCGCTGGATGAGGCTAACTCGCGGCGCTTTAGCCGGATTATCCAGGAGCTTTCCGATAAAACTCAATTTGTCATCATCACTCATAATCGCGAAACTATGCGGCAAGCGAGCTACCTTTACGGCGTCACGATGGGGGAGGACGGCATCTCCAAACTGCTCTCCATCCATCTGGACCAGGTGGGGCAAGGCGGGAAAATATTAAAATAGTTTATAAAGTTTTAAAGTTTGTAAAGTTCAAAAGTTTATAAAGTCTTAAGTTTAGGTGCGGGGTTGACAAAAAGGCATACCTAGTGTATGCTTTTTAGGTTGTGGATCTTTTTCAATTGAACAAAATCTATATTTTTACGTATATACGTAAAAAATACTACTTTCGAGGAGGAAAGAAAATGAAGCAGTTTATTGGCGTTGTGAAGCACGCAAAGTATTTGTGGCCCGATGTCTTAAAAAAATACTTGAGGCACGGTCTTTCCCAAGAGGCTATCAATTTTAACATCGAATTAGATGGCAAAGCATTTGTCATCTCCTTTTCACAGGAAATCTGCTTTATCTTGTGGAAAGCCTACGGGAGATACAAGAATTATTTCAAGGAAAACCTGAACCTCGGTGATTTTTTCGATCCCAAAATTACGGATAAGCAAGGGAAAATCACCACGAGCAAGGGGGAGAAAGGCTGCCGGGAGGTTTCGGCAATCGGCTGGCTCCTAGATCTTGGTCTGAAGTATCTCGCGTCGGAAATGGAAAAACGCAAGGAAATGGAAAGGGTGATGAAAGAAGGGGCAGTCACGCAGCAGAAAAGGAAATTGAGAGTCGATATTAAAAAGGTAATTGTGGAACAGGACGTTCTGAAACTTCAATATATAAAAGTGAGCTATATAAAAGGAAAGGGGTTTGAGGCGCTGATCGAGTGCACATACGGCTCAGAAGACAGGAAGGATCCGTATCCTCTCAGCTCATATTCAGAAGATCCGGAAAAAATCGTTTCACAATTTAGGGAGTACGTGGAGTTTCACAAGCAATGAGCATAGAGTTGGTTTCGAGGGGAGTCCGTCACAGCTAGTGGCGGCTCCCGTTTTTTTATTTTTTAATCAAAGAAAAAACCCCATCGGCAGTCTGAATTGCGCGTGGCGCAATCAGTTGGATTTCTGCCGTGAGGTTCTCGGGGGAGGGAGGGTGAGAATGGATTTGTTCTACGCGGCCGGGCGGCCGTATAGATTGTTTTCGATGACTTTCCGGACGTACCGGATAATCTCTTTTAAATCCCGGCGAGTCTTCGGAAAGATCAGGCTCGCCTTGTTGGCAAGGATCGTTTCCTTGGTCTCGAGCCAAATTTCCCTTTCCATCGTCATGGCGGCCTCCTTTCGTTGGAGGTTGACTGCCAGACTACCCCTTTAAAACAACAGAAGACAGCCCCCATAAGGATCTGTCTTCTGTTGTCAAAGCAACCATTTTAAGCCATTTTGACCGGTTTTTTTATTCAATTTCAGTTTTTGTTTTTGGCGTTTTTTCTCACTCAACACCCCCATTATACCAGTTATTTTGTTTTTTGTCAATAGGTAGGGTGTGCATAACTGACATACTACCTATCAGCCGAAAAAATATTTCAAATCGTTGATAAGCCTTTTTAGACATGCAATGTCTTGCTGCCTTAACAGCCGAAACCTGCCTGTTGGCAGACAGGGACATCGGATATCCGTAAACGCGCAAGAATATTGACATGTTTCTGCACATAGTATAGAATAGACAAGTAATTAAATTGCATTTTATGCTCACCATAAGACTTGAAAGAGTTGGAAAAAAGAATCGGGCTCAATTCAAAATAGTTCTGCAAGAAAAGAGGATCGCTCCGGGTGGGGCGCATGTGGAAATTTTGGGCAGCTACGATCCGCACACTAAAAGCGCGCTTCTGAAAGAAGATCGGATCAAACACTGGTTGTCGCAGGGCGCTCAGCTTTCCGATACGGCGCATAATCTTTTCGTATCAAAAGGGATCATAGCAGGCGCGAAAATAAAAGTTAAAATGCCCACAAAAAAGATTGAGGAGTCCGTGGTGACGGAAGCGCCGAAAGTCGAAACCAAACCGGAAGAAAAGAAAAGTGAAGTTGAGGAAGCTCCTAAGATGGAAACAGTTGCACCAGTTATAGAAGCTAAAAAAGCAGAGAAAACAGAAAAAGCTGGCTTTCCAGAAGAAAAAAAAGAAGAGGCTCCTAAGGATGAAAATCCAGAAATTAAGCCAGTCGCGGAGAAGTCGAAAACTGAGTAGTTGACAGCAAATAAAGTTTGATATAGGTTTGATAGTACAATAATATATATCCCCAGACAGCAGGTGCTTAAGGCATAAATCCTGCCGAGGAAACAATTGTCATCCTGAACTTTTCAGCCCTAGGCTGATTCGCCTCGGGCGGAGATTCAGGATCTAATAAAATAATTAGATTTCGGGTCGGGCCCGGAATGACAAAAGTAAGGTCTGCGGGAAACGCGGATTTTTATTTTTTAAAATAGACAAAAATGGCGCAGACTAAAGAACAAAAAAAGGTAATCATCCATGATTTAGCGGAGAAATTAAAGCAGTCCAAGGCGGTGGTTTTTTCTGATTACAAGGGCTTCGAAGTCAAGGACATGATGGCGCTTCGTCGAGAGCTAAAAAAAGAAGGTGTGGATTTCAGGGTTGCGAAAAAAACCTTGATGAATTTGGCGCTGAAAGAGGCAGGCTTAGAAATAGACATGAAGAAACTAGAGGGTCAAATCTCTCTGGCGATTTCCAGCCAGGATGAAGTGGCAGCTGCCAAGATAATCGCTAAGGCGGCCAAGGTCAACGAAAATATAAAGATGGTCGGAGGAATTTTAGGCACCAAGGAATTGTCTGCTGAAGGGGTAAAAGCTTTGGCGCTCATTCCCGGGAAACAAGAACTTTTGGCGAAATTAGTCGGGACTCTGAATGCTCCGGTTTCCGGATTCGTGAATGCATTAGCGGGAAATCTGAGGGGACTAGTAAATGTTTTAAAGGCTCTAGCGGATGCTAAACAAAGTTAATTAATAAATTTAATCAATAAAATAATATGACGGAAGAAAAAAAGCCCGCCGCCGATGAAGCTAAGGCGGACAAGGAAGAGGTAAAAGTTCCGGAAAAATTTCAAAAGCTTGTTTCCGAAATTGAGAAAATGAGTGTTTTGGATCTTTCTGAGTTAGTGAAGGTTTTGGAGGAAAAATTCGGCGTGAGCGCGGCTGCTCCCATGATGATGGCTGGTGCCGCTCCCGCTGCCGCCGCGGAAGCCGTTGAGGAAAAGAGCGAATTTGACGTGGAAGTTACAGCCGTCGGTGCGTCCAAGATCAATGTCATCAAGGCCGTTCGCGAAGCGACTGGGTTGGGACTCAAAGACGCCAAGGACCTGGTAGATGCCGCTCCTAAAGTCATCAAGGAAAAAGTCGCCAAAGCTGATGCGGAAGCGATGAAAAAGAAGCTGGAAGAGGCTGGTGCGACAGTAACTTTGAAATAATCGAAAGACTAGTTTTAAAAAAGCCCCTTCTGGGGCTTTTTTTATATCTTGATTTTCTGAATCGCCGGGTGTCTTAGGCTTCTGTGGTCAATTATTTTTTTTATCTTCAAGCTCATCGGCGGAGCGATAGAGGACTTTATAAGTATATCAATTTGTTCCCAAAACATTTTCAGCAGTTTCAGCGGATTGAGCTGGGTATATTCGCCGAAAAATTTGATTTTTATTCTCTCCTCCTCGCTCGGTTCTAGTCTTTTAACTATGCGCTTGGCCACATGTTCAGGCGCAAACAGATAGATGCTCCGGAATTGATATTCGTCCAAAAGACTGTGGATCGTGTAGTTCACTCTCGCCTGGAATTGTTTCTTATCCTTCGTATCCCGCGACATTTTAAACGATTCCAGTTCTTCCATTATGCCCTGATGCGCTAAGTAAAAAAGAGCCTCATAAGCGTTGGCAGATATGAATAGTGACGGAGAATCGCTGAACTGGGGCATATTTTTCGGTATTGGCAGTTTCACCCCGTTAGAATTTTACAAAAATGAGCAAATGCCACTAGTGTAAAATTATTAACAATTTATTAATCTATGCCCCAATTTAGAATAATTCAAAATTCTAACGGGGTTCATGTTAGTTAATACAACAGAGACTGAAAAATACAACATTCCTTAGGAATAAAAACAAGGCCTATGAAAGCCTTGGCGCTAATGTTGCTCACCCTATATTCTAAAAATTTATTTAATCAAACTATTGAAGGTTTTTTTGGCTATTTTAAAGCAATCTTATTAAAAAGATCTTCGTATATTAGCATCTTTAAGTTTTACTATCCGCTTCGCTTGCTTCCATAGCTTCAAAAAAGATGATAAAATGGAAAAATCATGGAATTTACCGAAAAAATCAAAAAAAATAAACAAGAGATCATATTGGTGCTGCTCTTGATATTTCTTGGGATTTTTTTGCGTTCCTATAACTTCTCTGATTGGCTACACTTTGAAATCGACCAGTCCTATGACACGCTCCTTGTATCGCCGGCCGTGGATAGTGGCGTTAGTAATCTTCCGCTTTTAGGGCCGACTGCCGGTGGAGGCAGAGCTTTGCGGCTGGGTCCGGCTTTTTACTACCTGGAATACCTGAGTGCGAAAGTATTCGGCAATACGCCTCCCGGCCATGCCATGCTGGTGCTTATTTTTTCCATTCTTTCATTGCCTCTTTTTTACTTGTTTTGCCGCAGATATTTTTCTCATTTCATCTCCATAGGCCTTCTTGCCATATACTGCACATCACTGTATATGGTCAGCTACAGCCGATTTTCATGGAGTCCTAATGTACTTCCTTTTCTTATTCTTCTAGCCTTCTATTCCTTACTTCGAAGCTTTTCTGAAGATGAAAAGAAAAAAAACTCATGGTTCATTATTTCTTCAGCCATAATGGTTATCATAACTCAAATTCATTTTAATGCTTTCTTTGTCATTCCGGCCATTGTTCTTCCCTTGCTCATTATCTGCCGGCCCAGATTCAAACTCCGCACCTGGGCTGGCGTTCTTTTAGTTTTATTTATTCTTTATTCTCCGGTCATCATAAGCGACATAGAAACCAAAGGGCAGAATCTTCGATATTTCATTCATAAATTCAATCGCTCCGGAAACGGAAGCGGTAATTTCAATGAAAAACTCGTTCAAGTTATTCATTACAATGCTTCGGAGTATTTTCTCATTGTCACTGGAATTGACCATATAAACGGCAAGAAGCTGACCGGCTACGGATTTTCTAATCCGGAACATAAGGCTTGGAGGATTGCAGCTATTGCCACACTTTCTCTAGCGCTTCTTGTCTTGTTTTACAGCCTTTGGAAAGAAAAGGACAGGAAAAGAAAAGATTTTCTCTGGCTGATTGTGTTGTGGTTTTTAGTTTCTTTTTCCTACTTCTTTTTTGTCAAAAAAAGCGGATTTAATATCTATCCTAGATTTTTTTTAGTTGCTGCTCCTTTGCCGTTCGTATTCTTCGGATTGCTTCTGGAAAGACTCGCTAAGATAAAAAAGATCGGAACATTTCTGGTTCTTGCAGCTTTATCCTTTCCCTTAGCTACCAATGCGCGCGGACTTAACCGATATTTTTCACAATTAAATAGGGTCGGGAAGGAACCACTTTCGGTTGAAACCGAAGATGTGTTCCCCAATGTCGCCCGCATAACATTATCCCAGCAATACGCCATCGCTGATTATATCGAAGCTGTTTATCGGCAGAATAATTACCCGGTATATTTCAAGGCCAAGCACGAATATGAACCAGTCATTTGGTATCATTTGGAAAGGAAGGGCATTATTTACAGCGGAAAAATGAAAAACAACATCATATATCAAGAAGCGAATTATTTCGCGATAAAATTCACCGGGAGTAATATCCAGGATTACAAGCAGAAGTTTACAGTTGCCGAAATTAAAAATTTCGGCACGCTCACAGTTTGGAGATTTATTCCCAAACCGGAGGCTGTAACACAACTGCGGCAGGGCGAATCTGAAAAAGAAATACCGATCCAGAAACAGCAAATCACCCAGCTTTTTACTTGGAACAAACTGCTGGCTGGTAAAGAAAAAACATCGGCAGACGAAGCCGTCGAAACGAAAATCGAAGAAAGTGCAACTGCTGAAATAACGGAAGACGCAGTATCTTTAGGACTGACTGAGGAAGAAACAAAAGAGGAAATTAATAATGGGATCGATGATTTGGAATAGCTATAAAAAGTATTTAACATCTATTTCCAAAGCGCATGACGGAATATGCGAATTTACCGGTATTTTTTCTTATTTCTTCAACGACTATTATCGAAAACGCAACCAGGATAATAGTTGTCCATTCTTTTCCTGATAGCGGAACCGTTCGCAGAATTTTCTGAAAAAGCGGATTATATACCGCCAAGAGCTGGAGCGATATGACAATCAGCATGGCTCCCGCCAAAAACTTATTGGAAAATGGATTCATCCTGAAAATCGATCTTTCCTTTGACCGGCAATTCCAGGCGTTGAACCATTGGAAGACCGCGAGCGTTGTCAGTGAAATCGTCCAGGCTTTTGCAATGTCTGTTTCGTAATTCAGGCTGAATAAATACAATGTTCCAATGGCCATCGGGAGAGCCATAAGGAACATTCGCTGGAGCATTAATTTATCTACGATAAAGGTTTTTTTGTAAGATCCGGGCTTGCCTTGTTTTCCCGGTTCCATGGCCAGCGCCACATCCAGAAACCCATCCGTCACGAGATTAAGCCACAATATCTGAGCGGCTAGAATCGGCAGAGGAAAACCGAGCAGAAGCGCCCCCAGGATAACGAAAACTTCTCCCAGGCTGGTAGAAAAAAGATAAAGAACAACTTTTTTAATCGTATTAAAAATGATCCTCCCTTCATTAACGCCGTGGGTGATGTTTCCAAAATTGTCGTCAAGCAGAATGATATCCGAAGCTTCCTTGGCTACCTCCGTGCCGATTTTTCCCATGCCGATTCCGATGTCAGCCGCCGTGAGAGAAAGCGCGTCATTGACTCCGTCGCCCGTCATCGCGATTACTATGCTATTGGACTGGTAAGCTCTGATTATCCTGAGTTTTTGATCGGGAGTGATGCGGGCAAAAACAGAAACGTTTTTTATTTTTTGCGCCAATTCTTCATCGCTTAGTTTTTCTATTTCTTTGCTGCTTAAAATTTCATCCTCCGATTTATAAATCCCGGCTTCTTCGGCGATTGCCCTGGCGGTAATTTCGTGGTCGCCGGTTATCATAACCACTTTGATTCCGGACATAGCTACCCGCTTGACTGCATCCTTAACTTCTTCACGCAGCGCGTCTTTGATACCAAAAAATCCTCCAAAAACGAGCTGGGGAATATTTTCTTTATCAATTTTTCCAATTGCTGTCTCGCAAAAAGCGAATCCGATGACCCGCAGGCCCTTTTGGGACATGGAGTGCATGACTGACTGAATAGATTGTCTCCTTTCTTTTGCGAGTGTCTTGGCATCGCTAATATTCCATTCACATCCAGATAAGTCCAAAATGGCTTCCGGCGAACCGGTTATTGCCAAAAAATTGCCGCCTTTTTGTCCATGAAGGGACGCATGGAATTTCACCTCATAATCAAAAGGAGTCTCATCCAGAAGAGGCGCTTCGGCCAGCAGATCGTCGCGATGAAAACCGATTTTTTTGGAAAACACCGCCATTGACCCTTCCGTCGGATCGCCGGCTATTCTCCAAGCTCCTTTCTTTTTTTCAAAAATCAGATTAGCGCTACTGTTGAGAGCGGCTATTTTTCCGGCCAGCAAAAGCTCAGGGTGATTGAGCGGGTCAATTATTTTTCCGCCGAGCCTGACTTCGCCTTTGGGAGCATATCCATCGCTTGATACCTCAAAAAAATTGCTTCCGGCATAAATTTCTTCCACCACCAATTCGTTTTTAGTAACTGTTCCGGTCTTGTCGACCGCCAGAACTCTCGTCTCGCCCAGCACCTCAACCGCCTGGAGCTTTTTGACCAGGACATTTTTCTTGCCCATCCGCCAGACTCCGCCAGCCAGAACCAGCGTGATGACGATTGGCAGGCCTTCCGGAATGACGGAAACGGATATGGCTACCATTGTTTTGAAAATATCTTTTAGCGCGTGGCCGTTGAATAATCCCAAAACAAAAAGAGCCGCTGAAACCGCCAGCACGAAAACAATCACCAGGCGAGACAATTTACTGATGTCGTTTTTGAGCGGAAATTCGGAATCAATGCCCAGGGTTTCCTTGGCAATGCTTCCCAGAAAAGTATTTATTCCCGTTGCGACGACGATTGCTTTTCCATTTCCAGAAACAACAGCCGTGCCTTTATAAACCATATTTTCCCGGTTCATAACGGGAATATCCGCATTCTTAATAGCCTCAGTTGTTTTGAATTTAGGGATGGATTCTCCCGTCAGCGCCGCTTCATTGATTTTGAGGTAATTGGAAACTATGAGGCGCGCGTCCGCCGGAACCTTTTCTCCTTCGCGAATGACAATAATATCGCCGGGAACAATTTCTCTGTCGGATACGATCATTTCTTCGCCGTCTCGGAGGATGGTTGCTCTGCCTTTGATAAATTTTTTGAGAGCCAGAAATGTATTTTGCGCTTTTCCTTCCTGGATCGCGCCCACTGCCGCATTAAAAATAATCACAAAAAAAATAATCGATGCGTCAATGGTTTCTCCCATCAGAAAAACTACGATTCCGGCGGCCAGCAGTATATAAATAAGCGGGCTTTTGAATTGCCGGAGGAAAATTGACAGGTAGCTATCCCGTTCGGCTTCCGGCAGTTCGTTATAGCCGTTTTCCAAAAGCCTCTTTTTGGCATCAGCCGAAGAAAGGCCGTGCTGGCTGGAACGGAGGGCGCCTATGACACTCTCGGTTTCTTGAAAATAATATTCTCCGTTCTTATCCATTATTTATTCTGTTTCATTTTTATTTTACCGCAATCTCCTTGAAAAGATCTTCGTACTCATCGATCATGCGCTCCACTGAAAAGCGTTTCTCGACGCTCTCCCTGCATTTGACTGGTGAAATCGTTGCGACTTTTCCAACCGCCTCAACCATCTCATCAACATTCTCGACGACAAATCCGTTCACTCCGTCTTGAATGATTTCCGGAACCGATCCTCTCCTAAAGGCAACTACCGGCGTGCCGCAGGCGAGAGCTTCAACCATAACCAGTCCGAACGGCTCCTCCCAGAGAATTGGGAATAGAAGGCAGCGTGCTTTTTTTAAATATTTAATTTTTTTCGTAAAGTTTAGGCTTCCTATAT
>PFVN01000033.1:330-14030 GCA_002790635.1 Candidatus Moranbacteria bacterium CG_4_9_14_3_um_filter_42_9 | reverse complement strand
TCGATTTTCTTTTTGAAAATTTTGCATAGCTAACCACATAAGATTTCCTTTCTCCGCTTTGAGCCCGGGAGGCTTATATTTTTTAAGGAACTTCGTCACACTCTTTCAGCGTAACAGGGTAACATGCCCCTTTTTTAAAGATAAGTCAATATAATGGTACAAATAGATAGTTTTTGCATTCTATTTGTTTAATATAGGCTTTATTTGACACATATAAATTTATTTGCTAAACTTAATAAAAATGACGAAAAAACCGACAATTATCTAAAATATGCTGCTCGAAACGCTCAAGCAAATAGGCCTCCATGAAAAAGAAGCTAAGATATATCTGGCTTGTCTTGAGTTGGGTGAAGCCGGAATTAAGGATATAGCTAGCAAATCAGGCATAAAAAGAACCACGATATATGAAATAATCGATGACATGATCAACGTAGGTTATTTTAAGGTTACTTCTAGGGGCAAAAGAAAATATTACGTAGCCATAGATCCGCAAGAACTGAAGATCCTCATTAGGAAAAAAGAAGCATTGTTAAATAATATCCTTCCGCAATTATCGGCCATGAGTAATGTGAGTGACGTCAAGCCCAAGGTCTGGTTCTATCAGGGAAAAGATGGCATACTTCATGCTTATGAAGATTCTCTGAATTATCCCGGAATTGAAGTGGTTGGCTGGGCTTGTGGCGAGGTAGTAAAGATGTTTGATGAGGATGAGATTGAAAAATATATACGGACTAGGATCAGGAAGAAGATTCTACAAACAATGATTATGCCAAACGACGAGGATACTGCCCGGTTTACAAAAAACGACAGCCATCAACTCAGAAGGACTAAGCTTGTCGAGGCCGATACATATCCTTTCAAAATTGAAATAAATATTTATGCTAACAGGGTCGGCATATTTTCGATTAGAGATAAAATGGCTGTGATTATGGAGTCGGAACAAATCGCTTCAGCTATGCGAATGATTTTCCAAATGTGCTGGAAAGGTATAAGATAAGCTATTAATAAAATTATAATATGCCGGAACTACCTGAAGTCCAAACTATAATTTCCGATCTGAATAAAAAAATTGTTGGTGATACCATCACCGATTTTTGGAGCAACTGGCCGAAAACCATCAAGGGCAAATCCTTGGCGATTTTTAAAAAAGAAATAATCGATCGAAAAATTATCGGCATTCGGCGGATAGGAAAAAATATCTTCATCGACTTGTCTGGTGGGAAAACTTTGTATATTCATCTCAAGATGACGGGACACCTATTAGTTAAAAGTGCAAAGTTAAAAGTTAAAAGTGGCAAGAAAGATTATTTTCAGGATAAAGTAAATCAATACATTCATCACGTTTGGTATCTAAAATCCCACAACCCAAAACCTGAAACCCATAGCTTAAATTATGACAAAACTATTGAATTTTCCGATGTTCGGAAATTCGCCAAAATAGTTTTAGACGATACACAGAAAATAAAAGAGCTTAAAGAAATAAAAGCGCTCGGCATTGACGCGCTCGACAAAAAATTTACTTTGGAAAGGTTCGAGGATATTTTGGAGAAAAGAAAAAATACCCCGATCGGGATAATTTTGATGGAGCAGGAACGGATCAGCGGCATCGGCAACATCTACCGGAGTGAGATTTTGTTCGAAGCGGGAATCTTACCTGAAAGGCTGGTTAAAGACATAAAGGGACCGGGAATAAAAAAATTATACTCAGCTATCCAAAAAGTCCTCAAAAAAGCCATAAAACTCAGGGGGACATCCGACTCCGACTATCGCGATACAGCCGGGGCACCGGGAAACTTCCAAAAAGCTTTGAAAGTTTACAAAAAGAACGGTAAAAAATGCCGTGCCTATCGAACCGCCGCGCTGAAGCGAGGAGAGCAGCCGGGCCAAAAATGTGATACAATAATAATACGTGGAAAGCTAGGTCAAAGAAGCGTATTTTTTTGTCCTGCTTGCCAAAAATAATTAAAATTAAAAATTGTATGGACAACAGAAAAAAAATAATCGCGGCAGTCATTGCAATTGTCATTGCCGCCGCTGGCAGTTATCTTGTTTATAAGTCGGTTGGTAAAAAATCCGGTAAACAAATAAACATAAATAGCGAACAGTCTTCTCTGTCTATTGCTAACGATGGTCCTGTGAGTCCAATTTCCGGACTGTCCTGCGAAAACTGGAATCGTCGGCCATTTGCTGTGATGCAGCCGGCTGACTTGACCGCGCGTCCGGCCGCCGGATTTTCCGACGCGGACCTGGTCATTGAAATGCCGGTCATTACAGCTTCTATCACCCGGCTCATGTCGGTTTATGTGTGCGGCAATCCTGATGATGTCGGATCAATGAGAAGTTCGCGGCATGACTATATTGCCTTAGCCAAGGGATTGGATGCAATTTTCGTGCATTGGGGCGGCTCGCACTATGCCAAAGAAAAATTGAACGAAGGAGTAATTGATAATATGAACTGCAATAATGATGGTGGAAAATCGGCTGGACAATATTGCTATCGTAAGGAGGAAACCGGAGAAATGCGTGGCGTGGATACTGGCTATGCCAAATTTGCGCGTCTATTGGAAGGCGCCAAAGATTTCGGTTATCGTCTGGAAAATAAGTTTTCCGGCTATCCGCATCAGGCCGAAGCGCCGCTGGACCAGCGGCCGAATGGCGGACACTTGCGCGTGGCTTTTGCCGGACCATTCGCGGCGGAATATGACTATGACAAGGAAAGCAACTCATACTTGAGAACCTGGGGCAACAAAGAAGACACGGACAGGAACAATGGCAAAAGAATCGCGCCGAAGAACATTGTTGTCGCCATTGCCCAGTCGGAACAGATCGAAGGACAATACAATAATGTGCAAGTTGGTGATCCATGGTATGACAATTCTGATTCAGGCGAGGCGCATTATTATCTGAACGGCCAAGAGAGCAACGGAACCTGGAAAAAAGATAGGGCGAGATTGGACAGCAAGCTGTTTTTCTATGATTCGAGCGGACAAGAAGTGAAGTTTGTCCCGGGACAGGTGTGGGTGGAGTTTTTGGAGCCTGGACAGGGCCTCAAATGGAAGCCGGCCAGTTAGTAGTTGATATAGAGTATTTTGTATATAAAAAATCCCGAGCAATCGGGATTTTTTTATTTTATCAAATATACTATATACTAAATACAAACTACTAAATACTAATTATGATTATTTTTCTCTACGGCGATGACTTGTTTCGCTCTGGGCAAAAACTACTTCAAATAAAAGAAAAGTTTCTGTTGACCAACTTAGCTGGAGCCGGTTTGTCAGTGTTCGATTATGGCTCAGTCGACAACGCTGCGCATAGCGCTGGGGGCGGGAGAGGAACAACCCCCCTGGATGTATTAGCCATGCCAAATTTGCTGAATCCGAAAAGACTGGTGATCGTCAAAAATTTGATTTCAGAGGCAACAAAAGAAGAACAAAAAATAATTTTAAAGTATCTTAAAGAAAACGCCGCGATCGCGAAGGACGATGATCTGGTGGTGGTGTTCTTTGAAAATAATCTGCCGAAAAAAAATAGCACGCTGTTTAAATTTTTGGAGAAAAATGCGAAAAGTCAGAATTTTGAAAAAATGTCCGCGGCAAAAATCAACCAATGGGTTTTGAAAAAAATCAAAGAGTTGGATTTGCAGGCCAGTATCACTAGTTCCTCTTTGGAGAAGCTGGTAGCATATTCCGGAGGCGATACGCGCGTTTTAAATTCAGAAATACAAAAATTAGTAAATTTTGCGGACGGGGACATGATTGATGATGAAGCTGTAGATACTTTGGTTAGCGCAAATATAAACATAAAAATTTTTGATACCATCGATGCGCTCGGAAACAAGAACAAGAAACAGGCCGCCGAACTTCTGCATGAGCATCTGAAAAAGGGTGATGACCCGTTTTATATTTTTTCTATGTTTGTCTACCAATTCAGGAATCTTTTGAAAGTGTCTGATCTGAAAGAAAATAGCGGAAGCGGAGAATATGAGATAGCTCGAGCGGCCGGAATTCATCCGTTTGTGGTCAAAAAAAGTTTGACACAAATTAGAAATTTTTCTTTGGAACGACTAAAAAATATTTATCAGCAATTGGCGGAAACAGACACAAAAATAAAAACCGGAAAAATTGATATCCGGTTGGCATTGGATAAGTTTATAGTGGAACTTTGAAATCGCTAAAATAAAAAACCCGCGTAAGCGGGTTTTGACTTATCTATTTTTTAACGATTGCCTTTATTAATTTATTCAATCTTGATTTTTTTCTGCCGGCGGTGTTTTTGCTGATAATTTTTTTCTGAGCGGCCTTGTCCAGCGCCTGCGCGGATTTTTTGAGCCAGGCTCCAGCCTCTTCGGCTGAACCCTTGGATACGGCCTCCCTGGTTTTTTTGATGGCGCTGCGGAAGGCTCCTTTAATCTTAGCGTTTTTGGCGGTCTTGCTGGTTGTCACTCGCATATACTTTTTGGCTGATTTTTTGATGGGCATAACAAATAAGTTTAAAGCTTAAAGTTCAAAGTGAAAAGTTACTGATTGCTCTAGTATTTCTATCATATGAGCCGGTTTTTGGCAAGAGTAGGCTAAAATGATACAATTACATCGATACTAATTAATCGATATGATAGGTAAAATAAAAGGAAAACTCGAGTTTATTCGCAATGGCTACGCTGTGGTAGATGTTGGAGGCGTGGGGTATAAAATTTATTCAACCATATACGCCCTGGGTAAGATCAGTGGGAAAGCCGAGGTGGAATTCTTTATTCATACCCACGTTCGGGAAGATGCCATCACGCTCTATGGGTTTTTAACTTTGGAAGAATTGGAAATGTTCGAGCTTTTGATATCCATCTCGGGTGTGGGGCCGAAAGCGGGACTGGGAATCTTGACCGTGGCTGCGCCCAAAACTATAAAAACTGCCATAGTAAACGAGGATTCATCAATTCTCACCAAGGTTTCTGGTGTGGGAAAAAAGACGGCCGAGCGGGTTATTCTGGAGCTCAAAAACAAAATCGGTGATATTTCAGCCGGCGACCGGGAAAGCGCGGTCAGCGGTTCGGATGCCATCGAAGCCTTGATCTCAATGGGATATTCGGCCAGCGAAGCGCGGGAGGTTTTGAAATCCGTGCCCAAAGACATAAAAGACACCGGTGAAATCATAAAGCGAGCACTAAAAAACTTGGGGAAAAAATAAATTTTATTTTATGGAAGAAGTTGCTTCACGCAAAGATGAATTTATTCAAGCCAACTCTCCTGACGGAGGGTTTTTACAATCGGAAAAATGGCGGAAATTCCAAAAGTCTTTTGGTCGCAGGACCTTTCATGTCGAAGGGGAAAATTATTGGGCTAATATCATCGAACATACGCTGCCGATTGTCGGCAAGTATTTTTATATTCCACGAGGACCGGTAGCATCAATTTCCAATTTCCAATTTCCAATTTCCAATCAAATCCCAAAATCCAATGACCTAATTAAAAGAAACATTTCAGAAATAATCAAACTGGCAAAGGAGGATAATATTGGCTGGATAAGATTTGATGCGAATAATCAAGAAGCACTAGAAGTTATTTCTAAAGCCAAGCTTTTCCCAAACCAAAGCTCGGCTTTAAAAATAAAAAAAGCGCCGCATGACATGCAGCCGAGAGAACTTTTTGCCGTTGATATTTCTAAATCAGCCGAAGGACTATTGGCTGAAATGAAAGCGAAAACTCGGTATAATATAAAACTTGCGCAAAAGCATGGAGTTAAGATTACTACTTGTCATCCTGAGCGGAGTGGAGCGGAGGCGCAAGATCTAATCGGAGTAGATTCCTCGCGGAGTTTATCCCGCCAAGCGGCGGGGCTCGGAATGACAGATAAATATCTGGATGAATTTTTGAGATTGGTAAAAATTACAGCTAAGCGGGACAAGATTGCTCCCCATCCGGATGAGTATTATAAAAAAATGTTTGAAACTATTCCACCGGAAAATATCAGGTTATATATAGCAGAATACGAGAATAAAATAATTGCGGCGAACATCATTGTTTTTTATGGAAAAACTGGGACTTATCTTCACGGCGCATCGGATAACGCCTATAGGAATGTCATGGCGCCCTATCTTCTGCAATGGCAGGCGATGTTAGACGCGAAAGCGGAAGGATGCAATTTTTATGACCTGGGAGGCGTAAACATCCCAAAACCCGGAACCCAAAACCCGGAACCTAACGGATGGAAAGGAATAACGAAGTTCAAAACCGGATTTTCAACCACGGCCGTTCCGATAAAATTTCCAGGCTCCTATGATATCGTCATAAACCCCTTCCGATACAATCTTTATATAATTCTTCAGTCAATTAAGGCCTTATTTTAAGTAAAAAATATTTTAAGCTATAATTAAATTATGAAAGACTTGGTACCCAGAAAAATAAAAAATATCTATCATATGTCGATGGCTTTCTTGGCCAATGTTTTTTATGGATTCCCTTCCAAAAAGCTCAAGGTTATCGGGGTGACTGGCACGAATGGCAAGACTACAACCATCATGATGATAACCAAAATTTTGGAAGAGGGGGGGCTGAAAGTAGCCATGGCGTCCACTATTCGTTTCAAAATAGGTGAAAAAGAGTGGGTCAACCGAACCAAGTTTACCACTATGTCGGCCTGGGCGATTCAGAAATTTTTCCGCGAGGCAGTGGACACGGGGTGCGAATATATGATGCTCGAAACATCATCCCACTCTCTGGATCAAAACCGGATCTGGGGCATAAATTTCAGGGTCGGCGTGGTGACAAATGTCACTCGAGAACATCTGGATTATCATAAATCTATGGAGCGATATCGTGAGATAAAACTGAAACTTTTTCGTAAAATCAAAGTGGCGGTTGTGAATTTGGATATGGAAAATCCGGAACAGTTTCTGGATTGTCAGGCGGACAAAAAATACGGCTACACCCTCAAGGGTATCAACGCCCGACCAGAGGCGCAGAATTTTTTCCCGGATGTTGAAATTATACCGGCGGAGGATATAAAATTCCAAATTGACGGCACCAGTTTCAAAGTTGGAGGCACGCAAATAAATCTGCATCTTGCGGGCGGGTTCAATACCGAAAATGCCATGGCGGCCATCGCAGCCGGACTTTCCGAAGGTATCGATTTTTCAACGATGAAAAAGGCTTTGGAAAAAATAATGTTGATTCCCGGTCGGATCGAGCCAGTTCCGAATGAACGCAGTCTCAATATAATCATAGATTATGCAGTTACTCCCGATTCTCTGGAAAAACTATATGGGCTGGTCAAGGAAATAAGAGACACTAAAAAAGGCGGCCGGATAATTTCCATTTTTGGTTCCTGTGGTGAGCGCGACAGAGGGAAAAGACCAATGATGGGGAAAATAGTTTCCACCAATGCCGATCTTGTTATCGTCACCAATGAAGACCCATATGGCGAGGAACCGCTGCGGATAATCAGTGAAATTTCTGAAGGAATCCAAGATAGGATAGAGGGCAAAAATTTTTGGAAGATACTAGATCGGCGCAAAGCCATAAAAAAAGCTCTGCAACTGGCAGAGTCTGGTGATTTTGTGATTGTGACCGGTAAAGGAGCGGAAGAAACGATGGCGATCGGGAAAGAAAGAATTCCGTGGAACGATAAAAAAGTTATCCAAGAAGTTTTGCAAGAGCTAGAGTCAAAACAAATCCCAAAATTCCTCCAACAATGACTTCGCTTACCCGGTGTCCTACTCTTTCTTTGAGTCGCGGAAATTGATCCTCACTGACGTTTAGTTGTCGGATAAGCATATTTAAATATCGGCCTTGATCTCCCATATACATCCGAAGCCGTGCCGCGTCATCAATGACGATGATAGCTAAAGCCAGTGCCACAGTAAAGGCACCGGTAGCCATTCCTTCGTAATATCCAACAGAAGTGACCAGTGACACGATAAATCCAGTGTGAGCCGAAGGCATATGCCCATGCGTCATTGCGTAACTCCAATCCCAGCCGTGCCTCAGAGAAAAGACGATAAATTTTGTAACCTGAACGATAACGCCGACCGCTATCGGGATAAGAAAAATGTAATAGGGTGAAAAGATTGCCATAAGAAGGTTTTATTAATTGTAGTTAAATTATAGCATATTTTTCGCATTTAGGTTATAATTAAGAAGTAATAATTAATCTGCCGGCTGGCGGGAAAAAATATGGGACTTATACTATTAGCGGTCGTGGTCGTAATAATCGTCTGGATAATCGCGATTTATAACGGTCTGATCCGGCTCAAAAACCGCGTGGACGAAGCTTGGAGCGATATCAGCGTTCAACTCAAGAGGAGATATGATTTGATTCCTAATTTAGTCAGTACTGTCAAGGGTTATGCCGCACACGAAAAAGAAGTTTTTGAAAAAGTTACCGAAGCCCGGACACGGGCGATGGGCGCTGGAACAACCGGTGACAAAGCCCAGGCAGAAAATATGTTGTCCGGAGCTTTGAAAAGTTTGTTCGCGGTAGCAGAAGCTTATCCGGACTTGAAAGCCAATCAAAACTTTTTGGAACTGCAGAGAGAACTGACCGACACAGAAGACAAGATCCAGGCAGCGCGGAGGTTTTACAACGGCAACGTGCGCGACTTCAACACAAAAATAGAAATCTTTCCGAGCAACATTGTCGCTGGGATGCTCAACTTCACTAAGCGGGAATTTTTTGGGATAGAAGAGGGAGAGAAAGAACCAGTGAAGGTGGAATTCTAAATCTAAAAAAATATGACTTTGTATAATCAGGCGGACAGAAATACCCGCTTGACCTGGGTTTACATCACAAGTTTTTTAGTTTTTGTCATCGGCGCCGGCTATATTTTCGCCGGAGCGACGGGAAACAGCGCGATTTTATATGGCTGTATTATTTTCTCTATTCTCATGAGTTTTGGTTCTTATTGGTGGAGCGACAAAATTGTTTTGGCGATGAGCGGAGCGAAAGTTGTGAATCACGAACACGGCAGAGAAATTTACCATATTGTAGAAAATCTTTGCATCACGGCCGGGTTGCCGGTGCCCAAAATTTATATAATTGAAGACACGGCGCCGAACGCGTTTGCGACTGGGCGTGACCCGGAACACGGCGTCATTTGCCTCACGACCGGCATAATCCAAAAACTGGAAAAAACGGAACTGGAAGGCGTGATTGCGCACGAGCTTTCACATATTGGCAATAAAGACATCCTGCTTTCCACGGTCGTGGTGGTCATGGTCGGCTTCGTGACGCTTTTGGCTGATTGGTTCCGTCACTGGGCTTTTTGGCCTGCCCGCAACGCTTCGCGTAGCGAGGCGGGCGGGGGCGGACGAGATGGTGACCAATTTAGATTTATTCTTATGACAGTTGCCATAGTTTTATCCATACTAGCTCCTTTTGCTGCGATGTTGATGCAGCTGGCCATTTCACGCAGGCGGGAATTTCTGGCTGATGCGGATGGCGCCCTTCTTACCCGCTATCCGGAAGGCCTAGCGAGAGCTTTGGAAAAAATTTCAGCTGACACTGAACCGCTGGAAGCGGCTAATCGGGCGACGGCCCATCTTTATATAATTAATCCCTTCAAAGGCAAGGATGTGTCGAAACTTTTTCTCACTCATCCGCCGATTAAAGAAAGGATAGAAGCGCTACGCGGAATGGATATTAAATAATTTTATTAAATGCAAACCAAGCCTCCCAAAAACACCGAAAAATATTCTTGGACTCAGCACGCCATTTATAAATTGCGCCAATATGGTTTGAGTGCGCAAAGAGTGATCCGCGTGATAAATAATCCGCAGCGAAAGGAAGAAGGAATTGTGGAAAAAACCGTGGCAGTGATGCAGCCGACTTCCGTCAGCACCAAGAACGGGAAACGAGTCTGGAACAGTGAAATTTGGGCGATGTATACTTCCGCCAGAGGCGGAAAAGTTCAAAGTTCAAAGTTTCAGCCCAAGGCTGATCCGCCTGGGGCGGAAAAAGTTCAAAGTGAAATTAAAAATTCAAAATTCCAATTTCTAAATTCTGCGAATCGTCAGATTCGCATCATAAGCGCGTGGCGGTATCCGGGGGTGAGTCCCCAAAACAACCCGATTCCGGAAGAAATATTGCGGGAAATCAGCGAATTGTCAGACTAGTAAAATTTTGCTAGAATGTGGTTAGTAAATAATAGCCGCCATTCGGCGGAAAAAAGAACAGGAGGTGTATTATGGAAGAAACAACAAATCAACAACAAGCACCGGGCGCTCCGGCTGGAGCTCCGCAAGGCAGCAATCCGGATGTAGAAAAAAATAAGATGATGGCCATCGTGGGTTATATCATCCCTATTTTATTTTTCGTTCCCTTGGTCGGAGAGGGCAAGAACAGTCCTTACGCTAAATTTCATTCTAATCAGCAATTGGTTTTGCTGATTGCGGCCATTGCAGTCAATGTAGTGGGCGGAATCATCCCTTTTATCGGCTGGTTCATACTTTTGCCGATTGGAACCATTATCGTAATAGTTCTGGCGATTATGGGAATCATCAATGCATCCAAAGGAGAAATGAAAAAATTACCGATTATTGGCGGATTTGAAATTATCAAATAGTTTGTATATAAATTGGAACAGGCCGCTTTTTTATAGTTGCCTGTTTTAGTTTATTCTGCGCTATGTTATAATTTGAAAATAAGAGACATTATTTATTGAATATGCAAAGCAAACGAACAAAAATTGTCGCAACTCTCGGGCCGGCTTCGGAATCCAGGGAAATTCTCAAAAAAATCATCGAAGCGGGCGTGAACGTGGTCCGGCTTAATTTTTCCCATGGCGAGCATAGCTGGCACGGTAAAATCATTGATACGGTCCGCGAGTTGTCAGCGGAACTTGGAATTCCGGTCGGAATTATGGCGGACCTGCAAGGACCGCGCATAAGGACATTGGTTGATAAGGATGTGGAAATAAGGACTGGTGAAAAAATTATTATTAGTGATGTTTCGACTGATTTTAAATCCAAAATCCAAAATCCAAAATCCGAAAAAAATTCAAAATTCATCCTATTGGATTATCCGGGTATTATAAAAGATATAAATGAAGGCAATGAAATTTTGATCGAAGACGGATTGAAAAAACTAAAAGTCGTAAAAAAAGAAAAAGAATTTTTGGAAGCCGAAGTCCTGAATGGCGGCGTGATTAAAAATCATAAAGGCATAAATATTCCGGACGCCAATTTTCATTTTGGCGCGGTGACGGCCAAAGACGAGCACGATCTGGAATTTGTGCTCGGCAAAGAAGTGGATTTTGTCGCTCTGTCCTTTGTCAGTAACGCCAAAGAAATAGAGGAAACGCAAGAAAAAATGAAGAAACTTTTGGGACGGGATATTAATATCCCTCAGATCATTCCTAAAATAGAACGAAAAGAGGCCATCAAAAACATTGATGAAATTGTAGCTGCTTCCGATGTCGTTATGGTTGCTCGGGGGGATCTCGGCATTGAATTGCCGGAAACTGAAGTAGCTGTCCACCAAAAAGAAATAATCGGCAAATGCTTGGCTGTCGGGAAACCGGTTATCGTTGCCACGCAAATGCTTGATTCGATGATAAATAATCCGATTCCCACACGCGCCGAAGTATCAGATGTAACCAACGCGGTGATCGACCATGCGGATGCCGTAATGCTTTCCGGTGAATCCGCCAACGGAAAATATCCGGTGGAAACAGTTGCCACCATGAGCGAGATAATCAGCAATACTGAAAAATCTCCTTATGATGATGCCGCTCCGGATTATTTGGATAAAAATATTCTGACCGATTATGCTTCCACTATCAATAGCGCACACGAGCTGGCAAAAAGTTCCGGAGCTAAGGCAATTGTTATGTTTAGTGAATCAGGGAAAACCGCCCGGCTGATGGCGCATCATCGGCCGGATCAGCTGCTCTTAGTGGCGACCAACAATCCAAAAACATATCATCAATTGTCTATTGTCTGGGGGATAGCAACTTATTTGTTTCAAATTATCGACGGCCGCGGGCGAGCTATTGACTTGGCTTTGGAAAAAGCCAAAAAAGAAGAGCGGCTGGCGGTCGGGGACAAAGTCGTGGTTATTTTGGGCAAAATTCCGGATGGCAAGGAATTAGCGCTGGTCGGTATCCGAACCATTGAATAAATTAACCAAAGCTGGTAGATTATTATATGCGAGGCTTTAGCCTCGCATTAAGGTATAAATCACAATCCCGCTTAAGGCGGAAGGGTCGCATAGTGGTCTAGTGCACACGCTTGGAAAGCGTGCATACCGCAAGGTATCGCGGGTTCAAATCCCGCCCCTTCCGCTTTGGCCAGGAGAAAGCGTGCGTATCGCAAGGATTGAGCTTAAACTTCATCCAAAAAGCACTGCTAATGGAATTTTTTCTTGCAATAAGTGTAGTAAATAACAATAACCCATGAATTCAGATATCGAGGAGATAAAATCCCGGCTTAATGCCGCTGATGTTATCGGAGAATATATCCGTCTCGAGAAGGCAGGTGCCAACTATAAGGCGCACTGTCCTTTTCATAATGAAAAAACTCCCTCCTTCATGGTGAGCGCCGAAAAGCAGATCTGGCATTGTTTTGGTTGCCAGAAAGGCGGGGACATCTTCGCTTTTGTGATGGAGATGGAAGGATTAGAGTTCAAAGAAGCCCTAAAGCTCTTGGCTGACAAAGCCGGCGTGCCGCTTAGGAGATTTGATGCTCAAGCGGAAGGTAAAAAGAACCGGACCTTGGAGATTTTGGAGTTGGCAACGAAATTCTACGAAACCCAGCTTTGGCAAGGGGCAGGTAAGATCAAGATTATAAATTATCTGAAAGAGCGGGGACTCAAGGAGGAAACCATCCGGCAATTCCGGCTGGGATACGCTCCGCTTGGTTGGAGAAATATTCTTCAATTTTTATTGAATCGCGGGTATAGCATAGAGGAGATTAAAAAAACAGGGTTACTCGTAGAAAAGCAAGCTGCTCAAATTTCCAAATCCCAAATCCCAAATCCTAAACAAATCCCAAATTCTAATGACCAAAATACAAATTTAAACACTACCAACTACCAGCCACAGGCCACAAGCTATTATGATCGTTTCCGCGACCGGATAATTTTTCCAATAGCCGACATTATGGGCAAGGTTGTGGGTTTCAGCGCGCGCGTCGCTCCCGGTGGCGATGAATCGCAGGCCAAATATGTGAATACACCCGAATCCGAAGTTTATCATAAAAGCAAGGTTCTTTACGGCGCGGACAAGGCCAAGGGTGAAATAAAAAGTCAGGACTTCGTGTTATTAGTTGAAGGCAATATGGATGTAATCGCCGCCGCCCAAGCCGGAATAAAAAACACGGTAGCTGTTTCCGGGACGGCGCTGACGGCGGAGCAAGTCAATATAATCAAGCGCTACACTAATAATTTAAGAATGTTTTTTGACATGGATAAGGCCGGCGAAGAGGCCACCAAGAAAAGTCTCAAGCTTTGCTTTGAGCGGGATCTGAATGTCAAAGTAGTTGAATTGCCGGAAGGCAAGGACGCGGCGGAGCTGGCCAGGAGCAATCCGACGCTTCTCAAGGAAACGGTGGAAAAAGCGGCTGATGCGCTGGAGTATTTTTTCCAAAAAGTTTTTTTGAAAGAAAACCCAAAAGAAGTTGAAGGGAAAAAGAAAATCGCCGCTGAAATATTGGATATGCTTTCGCATGTATCTTCGGAAATCGCCAAAGGCCACTGGCTGAAGAAACTGG
>PFVN01000033.1:0-263 GCA_002790635.1 Candidatus Moranbacteria bacterium CG_4_9_14_3_um_filter_42_9 | reverse complement strand
AGCAGCAAAAGATCTTCCAGCCGAAAAATCGGCGGATGCGTATTTTTCTTCAGAAAATAAATTGGAAACATTGGTTCAAGAGCTGATCGGACTGATGTTGATTTATGAGTCGGTTTGGCGAAAAGCGGCGGCGGAGGAAAAAAACAATCCTTTTCTTGTCAAAAACAGTCTTCTGGGTTCCATGCTGGGGCAGGGAGAGAAATTCCAATTCAGCTTTGACAATCTGGTCAAGAAATTGGAAATCACGGAAGAAGCTTCTCTGG
>PFVN01000096.1 GCA_002790635.1 Candidatus Moranbacteria bacterium CG_4_9_14_3_um_filter_42_9 | reverse complement strand
TTGAGCTTAAGAGCGATCCGAAAACGGGGCCGACGATAAAAGCAATCCCAAAAATAGCTCCGATTACGCCAAAGTTAGCCGTGCGCTCCTTTTCATTCTTGGAAATATCACTGAGGTAGCTTTGGGCGATCGGAAAATTGCCGGCTGCCATGCCGTCTATTATTCTGCCTAAAAACAAAACCCAGATCTTTCCGGCTGAGGCGAACACGAACCAGCCGACCGCGGTGCTGAAAATGCTCAAGAGCAAAACTGGCCGGCGTCCGATCCTGTCCGAAAGCGCCCCGAGGACCGGCGCGCTCAAAAATGAGCACAGCGAAAAAACAGAAAACAGCGCGGTGAGCATCATGGCACCGGATTCGAATCTTTCCAAATAAAAAGGCAGGACTGGAATGATAATCCCGATTCCCAAAACATCCACAAAGACCGTTGAAATGATGATTATTTTTTCTTTTTGGAGCTGCATAAAACTAAGTATATCTTTTATCTTTGATTATGAAAAGCTGACGGAAAAAATTGGGCCGATCAATTACTTGGAATTTTATTTTTTCAGTAAAAAAATTACCTAGCCTAGGCGAGGTAATTTTTTTTGCTACGAGAATCTTTATACTCGTGATACTTTAGTGGCGTTTGGTCCCTTGGGACTTTCCGTCACCTCGAACTGAACTTTGTCGCCTTCCCTTAACTCACTGAACTGAACTCCTTGGAGTTCATTGGAGTGAAAGAAAAGATCCTTTTCCTCGCCCTCGCGAGCGATGAAACCGAATCCGCGATCTGTCAGTCTCTTGATTGTTCCTTGTTCCATTGTGATTTTAATTTAGTTAGTTGCACATTTTTTACGATGCAAAAAAGTTCGACTACGCTTTGGCTGCATGCCATAGTGCTTACCCAATATATCACGTGGCTTATTTTCTGCCAAGTACCGGCTGTTACAAGCAGGCTTTTTTTGTTATAATCAAGACTAACCTTTAAATCACATTCTTTATGAAAATGAACATTGCGCAAAAAATAATATTAAAGCATCTGCTCTCGGGTGAAATGAAAACCGGAAAAGAAGTCGCCATTTCCATCGACCAGACGTTGACTCAGGACGCAACCGGCACTATGGCTTTTTTGCAGTTTGAAGCCCTGGGCATCCCCCGCGTCAAAACCAAGCTGTCCATAAGCTACATCGACCACAACACTCTCCAGACCGGATTTGAAAACGCCGATGACCACCGCTTCCTGCAAAGCGCGGCGACCAAATATGGCGCTTATTTTTCCCGGCCTGGCAATGGCATCTGCCACCAAGTGCATCTGGAACGTTTTGGCGTGCCGGGTGCGACGCTCATCGGCTCCGACAGCCATACCCCGACCGGCGGAGCGCTCGGTATGCTCGCTATTGGCGCGGGCGGACTGGATGTCGCAGTTGCCATGGCCGGTGGACCTTTTTATCTCACCATGCCGAAAATCGTGTTGGTTAATCTCACCGGCAAACTCAAGCCTTGGGTTGTGGCCAAGGATATCATTTTAGAACTTTTGCGCCGCCTTACCGTCAAAGGCGGGGTCGGTAAAATATTTGAATTTGGCGGAACCGGAGTAGCCGGACTAACAGTCCCGGAAAGAGCCACTATCACCAATATGGGTGCGGAACTCGGAGCTACCACTTCGCTTTTTCCGAGCGATGCTGAAACTCGCCGCTTTCTCAAAAGTCAAGACCGGGAAAAATCCTGGCGCGCGCTCAAATCTGATCCGGGTTGCCATTATGATTCGGTAATTGATATTGATCTGGGCGCTTTGGAACCGATGATCGCCAAACCCCACCAACCCGATCAGGTCGTCACGGTACGAAAAATAGAAGGTCTCAAGGTGGACCAGGTGCTGGTCGGTAGCTGTACCAATTCGTCATATAAGGATCTGATGACGCTCGCGGCGATTCTCAAGGGGAAAAAAGTACACCCTTTGATAAGTGCCGGCGTGGCTCCCGGGTCGCGCCAAGTTTTGGAAATGCTCGGAAGAAACGGCGCTCTAGCTGATCTCATCGCGGCCGGCGTGCGGATTTTTGAATCGGCCTGCGGCGCCTGCATCGGGATGGGACAAGCCCCTGCTTCCGGCGCAGTGACGCTCCGTACTTTCAACCGCAACTTCCAAGGGAGAAGCGGCACAGCGGATGCGCAAATATATCTGGCCAGTCCGGAAGTGGCGGCAGCCGCCATTCTCACCGGCCAAATTACTGACCCGCGAAAACTAGGGAAGGCTCCCAAAATTGCTCTGCCGAAAAAAATGGTCATCGATGATGGTATGATAATTCCGCCAACTCGCTCCGGACAGAAAATCCAAATCGTCCGCGGAGCGAACATCAAGCCACTGCCGCTCGCCAGCAAAATGCCCACGGACCTCAAAGGCCAAATACTTCTGAAAGTTTCCGACAACATCACCACTGACCATATTATGCCGGCCGGCGCCAAAATCCTGCCGCTCCGTTCGAATCTGCCGGCCATTTCCCAATATGTTTTTGCGCCGATCGATCCTACGTTCGCCGAGCGCGCCAAAAACGCCGGTGGCGGATTCATCCTGAGTGGAGAAAATTACGGCCAGGGTTCCAGCCGGGAGCACGCCGCTTTGGCGCCGATGTATCTCGGCATCAAAGCAGTTGTGGCTAAATCTTTTGCGCGCATCCACATGGCTAATCTCATTAATTTCGGCATTCTGCCGCTCACCTTGGCCAACCCGCAAGATTATGCCAGGCTGAAACAAAATGATGAGCTGGAATTTTCCGACATCCGCGGACAGCTGCAGCCGGGCGCGGAGATAGTTGTCCGGAACATTACCCGAAAAAAAAATTTCGCTGTCCGGCATGCCCTGACCCAAAGGCAAATCATGGTTGTTCTCGCCGGCGGAACGCTTAATTATTTTAAATATAATAAAAAATAAAACTATGAAACACACAATAACTTTGATTCCCGGCGATGGCACGGGACCGGAATTGGCCACCGCCGCCCGGCGGGTCATTGACGCCACCGGCGTGGAAATAGAATGGGAAGTTGAGGAGGCGGGCATCGACATCATGGAAAAAACCGGCACTCCGCTGCCCCCGACAGTTCTGGAAAGTATCCGGCGCAACAAAGTGGCGCTCAAGGGTCCCATCACCACGCCGGTCGGCAAGGGTTTCCGATCGGTGAATGTGGATCTGCGGAAAACACTGAATCTTTACTCGTGTCTCCGCCCTTGTAAATCCTATGCCGGCGTTCGTTCTAAATACCAAGACATCGACTTGGTCATCGTCCGGGAAAACACCGAGGATCTTTATGCCGGCGTGGAATATGATTTGGGAACGCCAGAGGCCGATCAATTGATCGCCATGGCCGGAGGAAAAATTGCCAAAGACTCAGCCATTTCCATCAAACCCATTTCCGTCACAGCGACCCGCCGGATCGCGCGCTTCGCTTTTGAATACGCCCTGAAAAACGGCCGGAAAAAAGTGACTGCTGTGGCCAAGGCCAACATTATGAAATTTACGGACGGACTTTTTTTTCGGATCGCCCAGGAAGTGGCCGAAGAATATAAAGGTCGGATCGCCTACGAAGAGCGGCTGGTCGACAATATGTGCATGCAACTAGTGCAAAAGCCGGAACTCTACGACGTTCTGCTGCTACCTAATCTTTACGGGGACATCCTGTCCGATCTTTGTGCCGGACTCATTGGCGGATTAGGCGTGGCCCCGGGTGGCAACATCGGAGCGGAAATCGCTGTCTTTGAGCCGACCCATGGCAGCGCTCCGCAATACGCCGGAAAAAACAAAGTCAACCCGGCTGGAATCATCCTGTCGGGCGTGCTGATGCTCCGCCACATCGGAGAAACTGAGGCCGCTGACCGCCTGGAAAAAGCTGTCGCGGCCGTGTTCGCCGAAGGGAAATCCGTCACTTACGATATGAAAGAACAGCGCGATGATCCTACTGCCGTAGGCACCGCTGAGATGGCAGATGCCATAATTGAAAAACTTCGATCTATAAAATAACGCGAGCATAGAAAAAAAATATTTTTCCATAAAAAAATTCTCCCGCCAGAACGGGAGAATTTTTGTTCGCTTGAAAATTACATCATTCCACCCATACCGGCTATTCCACCGCCATGCGAATGCTCGTCTTTTTTTTCGGGCAGATCGATTACGGCTGCCTCAGTGGTCAGGAGCATAGCGGAAACCGAAACCGCATTTTCCAGTGCCGTGCGTGTCACTTTCAGCGGATCAATGATTCCGGCTTTCAGCATATCCTCGCAATAAACATCTTCGTTCGCGTCATAGCCAAAATTAAATTCTTCTTTACCCAAGATTTTATCCAGCACTACGCCGGAATCTTTCTGGCCGGCATTTGCGACAATCTGTTTCAGCGGTTCGCCCAAGGAGCGGGCTAAAATTTCATAACCGGCCTCATGATCGCGATTTTTGTCAGCTCGTTTTTTAGTCTGCAATTCTTTGCCAGCTTTCGCCAGGGCCACGCCGCCGCCGGCGACAATGCCTTCTTCCACCGCCGCGCGCGTGGCTGCCAAGGCATCCTCCATTTTATGCTTGATATAACCAAGTTCTGTTTCTGTGGCCGCTCCAACTTTGATGACCGCCACTCCTCCGGAAAGTTTGGCGGCTCTTTTTTGCAATTTTTCTTTTTCAAAAGGACTGCTTGCGTTTTTTATTTGCGCTTTAATCTGCTCAATGCGCGCTGTAATTTCATTTTTTTGTCCCTTACCACCGATGATGATGGTATCATCTTTGGTGGCGATAATCTTTTGCGCCTGGCCTAAAAGAGAAATTTCCGCCTTCTTGAGATCCAAGCCCTTTTCTTCGCTGATAACTTGTCCACCGGTCAAAATGGCGATGTCTTCAAGTAGCGCCTTGCGGTTGTCTCCATACTCCGGCGCTTTGATGGCCAAAATATTGAGCGTTCCTCTCAGCTTATTAACCACCAAGGTAGCCAGCGCTTCGCCTTCGACATCTTCAGCGATAATCACGATTTCTTTTTTCCCGGATTGGGCAATTTTTTCCAGAAGAGGAACAATTTCACTAATGGCTGAAATTTTTTTGTCAGTGATCAAAATTTGTGGATCCTTGAGTTCGGCTTTCTGCGTTTCAATATCGGTGATCATATAAGGAGAAACGTAACCCTTGTCGAACTTCAACCCTTCCACGATCTCCTGGGAAAAACCGAAGGTCTGTGATTCTTCAACTGTGATCACTCCGTCTTTTCCGATGTCTTCCATAACTTGAGCGATCATATCGCCCATTTCCCTGGATTCGGCCGAAATAGTCGCGACTTGCGCGATTTCTTCCTTGGAGCTTATTTTCTTGGAATTTTTTTTGATAATTTCAAGCACTTCATTTTTGGCCGTTTCCATGCCGTGCCGGATGCCGATCGGACTCATTCCGGTTTCTACTAATTTAAGCCCCTCGCCAACCAACGTTTGCGCGATAACGATGGCTGTAGTCGTTCCATCGCCCGCCACATCATTGGTTTTACTGGCCACCTCCTTGATCAATTGCGCCCCGATATTTTCCAATTTATCTTCCAGCTCGATTTCCTTGGCGATGGAAACACCGTCATTGGTGATAGTCGGCGTTCCAAAGCTTTTGTCCAAAATCACATTGCGCCCCTTGGGACCCAAAGTAGTTTTTACGGTGTTAGCCACCTTGTCGATACCGATTTTGATTTTTTTCCTGGCCTCCAAGCCCATTTCAATTTGTTTTGCCATATGTTTAAGATAATTTTTAATTTATTAAATGATTGGTTATTCCAAAACCGCCAAAATATTTTCCTCGCCGATCAGCAGATATTCCTTTTCCTCTATTTTTATTTTTTCCGAGGAATATTTCTTAAAAATTATCTTGTCTCCAATCTTTACGCTCGGCGGGCAAAGCTGGCCGTTCTCTAAAAGCTTCCCCGGGCCGACTGCCAGAACTTTTCCGCTTTCCGATCTTTCTTGCTCTCCGGTTTCCGGCAAAACAATGCCTGCCTTGGTGGTCTGCTCGACACTTTCCGGCTCGATGACCACATTGTCGTGTAATGGCCTGATTTTCATTTTTTTATTTTTCCTAATTTTAAACTAACAAGCATTAGCCTAAAACGGAACTTTTAAATTTTATTAATTAGCACTCAAAGTATCAGACTGCTAATAATTATTCTAGCAGAAAATAAATCCTTGTCAATATCTCTAGAAGCTCTTTTTTACAACAAATATCATCCCTTTAAGCGCTCCTGTGAATTTTTTTATCGAAATAATGGTAGGGTAAAAAAAATTATTTTTCCAAATCCAAAATTTCGTCTATCCGAATCTGCTCTACAAATTCACCCACATGACTGACGAGAATCATAGCTCCTTTATATTTATCCAGCGCTGCGGCAATGACCGGCAGATGGCGGAAATTGATATGGTTGGTCGGTTCATCCAAAATCAAAAGTCCCGGCTCTAGAAGAACCAACTGGGCAAAAGCCACCAACCCCTTTTGTCCTTCCGAAAGAGAGCCAATTTTGGCATAAACCATTTCTTTGGTCAGCAAAAATCCGGCCGCAATACTGCGCAATCGCTCCTCATCTTTTTCGCGCATCACCTTGGAAAGCGCCTCGAAAACCGTATTCTCAAAATTAAGCGTGGAAAAATCCTGCCGATAATATCCAACCCTGACCTGTTCGGATATTTTAGCGCCTTGAGCCTTCCCACTGGCCAGCGACTCCAAAAGAGTAGTTTTGCCGATTCCATTCGGACCAGAGAGCAACAAGTGCTCGTTTTTTTTGAGGGACACACGAACTTTTTTCTCTGCCCTCTCGTAATTTTTCACTATTGTCAGCGATGAGACACTGATAATCTCACCGATTATCCCCGCTTGGCTCGGAATCTCAAAATTTCTAATAGCCTTGTCTTCGCGCCGCACATCCACTTTGGCCTCTTCCATTTCAGCCGCTTTCAAGCGCATTTTTCTGGCTACTAGACGCATCTTGCCACCTTTATTCGCAAAAAAATTGGCTTTTTCTTTGTTGGCCATAATTTCCTTTTCGTATTGGGTATTTTTCCTTTTTTCTTTTTCCATCTGTTCAGCAATTTCCGCCACGACCACATAGTAATCTCCGACGTATTGATGCACTTTATGCGTGAAAATGTCCAGATACAGAACGCCGTCGGTAAACATATTCAAAAAATCAGCATCATGCGAAATGACAATACAAGTTTTGTCGTAACTGATTAAAAACTGGGTCAGATGCTCAATACCGGCTTTGTCCAAATTATTGGTTGGCTCGTCTAGGATGAGGAGATCCGGATCCTGGATGAGTGCCGAAGCCAATAAGAGACGCGCCTGCTGACCGCCGGAAAAAGACGCCGCCAGTTTTTCTTTGGACGCCCGCAAATTGACCACTTCCAGCACCGCATCAATCCGCCGGTCAAGTTCATAGTCCTTGCCGAAAAAATATTTAGCAAAAAATTCTCGAACGGTCAGTGGCATGAGATCCCGCGGTATCACTTGCTTGGCGTAGGCAACTTTTAATTCTGGATCAACATAAATTGTCCCGTCAGTCGGCTGCAAGGCACCGCTTATCAGCTCTAACATAGTGCTTTTCCCCGCTCCATTTTGCCCCATCAAAGTTATTTTAGCCCCGCGGCGCAAAGCAAAACAAGCCTCCGTCAAAATAGGTTTGTGCGGTCCATATTCAAAGGACACGTTATTAAATCTGACTGCCACATTATCGTTGGCCATCCTACGAAGAAAAAAATTACACTGAGTTTCCATATTACCGCATATTTACCAAAATGAAAAGGACAGCGCTATAATTTATTTTTAAAATTATCCCTGCCGCGGCCTTCACAATTTTTCTCCGTGACTATTGTTTTTTGGCGGCCCAGGTTCCGGCGGCGTAGCCAGTGCTCCAACAAATTTGCAGATTGTATCCGCCGGTCGGGCCGTCCAAATCCAAAACTTCACCAGCAAAAAATAAATTTTTGACTATTTTGGAACGCATGGTCTTGGAATCAATTTATTTCAAATCTACCCCGCCACTCGTCTCGTAATGATCGCTTGCTTATAACCGAGCGCCCCTTCCACCGTCATCCGCAAATTTTTCAGCAAAACAACCAGTCCTTGTCTTTCCGGTCTAGTGATGAAATTTAATTTTTTCTTCTCTTCGATCCCGGATAATTTTATCATAACCTCAACCATTTTTTGCGGCAGCAACTCCGGCAGATAATTTTTGAAATCTTTATGGATATTTTTTTGAAAATCTTTTCGCAGTTTCTCCTCCAATTGTTCACGACTTAAAGACGGCTCCAGATCAATGGCAATCACCACTGCGCCGTTTTCCAGCAACTCTCCTATACGCCGGCTGGCAATCAAAACAAGCGGCCCGCTCAGACCAAAATGCGTAAAGAGCATCTCTCCGAAATAACTTTCCTGCTTTTTATTTTTTTGTAAAACTTTTAGCTCGACATTTTGGAGGCTCACTCCTTGCAAATCTTTTACCCAGTCTTCTTTTATTTTAATCGGAACCAGGGCCGGCCGCGGTTTTGTTATTGTGTGCCCCAATTTCTCCGCCCACCGGTAACCATCGCCGGTGGAACCTGTCCGTGGATAGGATTTTCCGCCAGCGCAGAGAATAAATTTGTCCGCATAAATTGTTGCGCTTTCCAGCTGGATATTTTTTATTTCATTTTTAATAATTTAAAATGGCCGCGATTATTAACTGAAAAATTCTACTTAATGAAATATGGACTTGCTACCATTGTATTACTTGATAACAACGCTTATTTGTAAAACATGCTCTATGACAAACGATGCAAAAAAACGGGTGACCCTATTTCTGGATCCAAACCTCCTGAAACAGGCTAAAGCGCAGGCTATCGCCGAGGAAACGAGCTTGACCACCCTGATCGAAGAAGCTTTGAAGAAATATCTACCCAAGGAAACTATCATCAAAAAGGCTTGAGTTTAGATTTATATTAATCATTAAAAACAGCCTAGGAAGATTCGGTCCAAATAATAAATTAACAAACAATCATATGGATTACTCAAATTCACAGAATGTGGACTCCTCAACTTCAGCAAGTACCAAACCACTCTACCGGGGCACCCAAATCGTTTGGTACCTCCTGGGTATCGTGGAGATACTGCTCGCTTTTCGCTTTGTTCTGAAGCTATTGGACGCCAATGCGGCGGCCGGTTTTACGTCTTTCATCTATAGCGCCACTTATATTTTTGCGGCACCGTTTCTCACTGTCTTCAAAAAGACGCAGGTTATGGGCAGCGTTTTCGAGTGGACGACGCTTTTGGCCATGTTCGTCTACTGGGTCATCGCTTTGGGCATCATCAAACTGTTCCTGATGGGCAAGACGGTCTCAACGCCGGAAGCCGCGGCCAAAATGGACAGTCAGGAAAAATAATTAATTAATTAAAAATATATGGGTATAATTCTTTGGATCATCTTCGGCGCCATCGCCGGTTGGATTGCATCCATGATCATGGGTACCGATGCAGAGCAAGGCGCCGTCCTCAATATCGTGGTCGGCATTGTGGGAGCAGTGCTCGGCGGGTGGCTGATGAGTTTTCTGGGGTATGGTGGCGTGACCGGTTTCAATCTTTATAGTTTCCTGGTGGCTGTGCTCGGAGCGGTAGTGCTGATTGCAATTGTGCGAGCTATACGCTAAAGACAGGCGGATAGGAGTGTGGTATACTACCTCTATGGAAACAGTGGTGAAAGCGGATATTTTCTTTTTTATATCTTCTGTTGCATCAGTAGTGCTGACAGTTATGTTTTGTATTGTTCTTTTTTATTTCATCAAGGCGGGCAAAAATCTCTATCAGATTTCCGAGAAACTCCAGGATCATTTCAGAGAATCAGAAGAGTTTGTGTTTGAGCTCAAAGATAGGCTGGAGGACAATATGATTTTCCGGTTGTTCTTTCCGCCGGCACGTAGCAGAAGACGAGCTGCTAAGAAAGACATAGAGCCAAAATGATCAGAAATAATAATTTTTTAATACAAATTTTATGCCAAGCAAGATAAACAAGGCGACTGCGGTCAAAGCGGCAGTGATTGGTGCCAGCCTGGCCGGACTCGCGGCAACGGCCTATTTCTTGTTCGGGCCAAAAGGTAAGCAGCGTCGGCAACAGGCCAAGGCCTGGGCCATCAAGATGAAAGGCGAGGTTGTAGAGAAACTGGAAACCGCGCGCGAAATCACCGAACCGATCTATCGGGAGATTATTGACACAGTGGCTAAGGAATATAAGAAAGGGAAAAAAGCGAGTCAGCCCGAGATTGACGCGTTGGCGGCCGATCTCAAAAAACACTGGAAGTCAATGAGTAAGTTGGCCATGTCTGCCAAACAAGATCTGGCTAAAGATGCCGCCCGGGTAGCCAAAGTGGCCAAAAAGGCAAGTCGCTAGAGGGCCTAATCGCCAGAAAAAATCATTGCTTTTTTCTACAATAAAAAATAATCCCGAGCGCTCGGGATTATTTTAGTTTGGCTCCGCGGGCAGGACTCGAACCTGCAACCAATTGATTACACTTTTCTCACTGTTTCCAATAAGGGTGGACTATATCTTTGCCGTATCATAAAAATGATTTAGGCATTTCGGTATCTAGTCTCTACGGCGCCCTCGACAATACGTCGAGGTTCCCACGGTATTGGCTTATCCCGAAGGACTTAGCTTTCACCGTTATCCCGAAAAGTTTATCTTTCAGTTTCCCAAAAGAGCTGCGCTTATCTCACAGTCAACTGCTCTACCATTGAGCTACCGCGGAATATATTTAGTTTTCAACATTTTCATCTAGCCATTTTCTGCCCTGACCAGACTTCAAAAAATTCTCTCGTTTTATTGCTTCTTTTTTATCAGTAAACTCTTCGGAATAAATTATAACAAATGGCTTGTTTTTTCTCGCCCACTTATTACATCCTCGACTATGTTCATTCAGCCGTATGAAGGAATCTTTTGAAGTATAGCCAATATATCGTTTTTTATTTTTTAGACTTCTTAAAATATAAACTGTAAACATTTTTTAAAATTAAACTTTTACAGTCCCATCCGAAGGCTGGTCCGCCTCTGGCGGAAACTGCTCTACTCCGCCCGAGGCGGACACGGCATTGCCACCTCTGGTGGTCAGCCTTTGGCTGAAGCTACCGCGGAATATTAAATTTTCAATTTTTGACTTGAGAAAGAGTCTTAAGCCAAAGTTTAAAAACTTGGGGGAAACTGCTCCATGCGTGATGTTTATTTTTCAAAAATAAAGCCGAGTAATCGGCTAAATTTAACAAATTGATTATATCAGATTATCTAAAATAATCAAATCTAATAATCTCTGAGCTTTTTGATCATTCCTTGATCGCGGATTTTTTCCAAAGCCTTAGCCTCGATCTGCCGGATGCGCTCACGCGTCACACCGAACTCCTGCCCGACTTCTTCCAACGTGTGCACCACTCCATCTTCCAATCCGAACCGGATTTTCAGAATTTTTTGTTCCCGGGGAGTTAGCGCGTTCAAGACTTCCACGATATGATCTTTCAAGAGTTTCCGCGCCGCCGACTGATTAGGCATAATGGTTTCCGTATCTTCGATAAAATCTCCCAAAACGCTGTCATCGTCACTGTCGCCCACGGGAGTTTCCAAGGGCACGGTTTCTTGGGAAATTTTCATGATGTGGCGAATTTTGTCCACTTCCAACCCCATTTCCACCGCGACTTCTTCCGGTAACGGTTCGCGACCCAAATCCTGCACCAAGCGGCGCGTAATTTGCGTATATTTGTTGATCGTTTCCACCATATGCACCGGAATGCGGATGGTCCTGGATTGGTCAGCCAGTGCCCGCGTGATAGCTTGACGGATCCACCAGGTAGCATAGGTAGAAAACTTATAGCCTTTGCGATAATCGAATTTTTCTACCGCTCGAAAAAGACCGATATTGCCTTCCTGGATAAGATCCAGGAGCGACAAATTGTGCGACCGTCCGACATATTTTTTGGCGATCGAAACCACCAGACGCAAATTAGCTTCCGTCAATTTTTGTTTGGCCACCGGATCGCTTTTTTCTATCCGCTTGGCCAAACTCACTTCTTCTTCCGATTTCAATAGCTCTACCCGTCCGATTTCTCTAAGATACATCTGCACCAAATCGGAAGAAGCTTCTTCCGGAATATCCGCTACTTCTTTTTTCTTCCGAACCTTTTTCCCCACCGCTTTCTCCTCTTCCAGATCGGCCGATATCTTGTCCGTTTCCATCTTCAGCAAATCACCGGAACTCATGACCCG
>PFVN01000046.1 GCA_002790635.1 Candidatus Moranbacteria bacterium CG_4_9_14_3_um_filter_42_9 | reverse complement strand
CAGAAAAAAATGGTGAATCGTAAAAATTCAGCAAATCGCTATAAATTTGTCCGGCGTAGCCTTGAAATGCGTCGAAATTCATACTTTTTAATGAAAATTGCTTTGCTTGTTAATTTTTAGCTTCTATAAATTACAAATCAATTACGAATTTACGAATAGCTCTAAGGTTTTGAATTTTGATTTTTGAATTTTGAGTTTGCTTCAAACGCGTGCGCTGCCCGCAGCAAGTTTTCTTCGTCAAACCATTTGGCAGTTAACTGCAATCCGAAAGGCAATTCGCTGCCCCCTTCTTTTATTTTACCGCCGGGAATTGAAATCGCCGGCACTCCGGCAATGTTGGCCGTCACTGTGAAAACATCACTCAAATACATTTCCAGCGGGTCTTCCGTTTTTTCTCCGAGCTTGAAAGCGGGCGTAGGTGAGGTCGGTGTTAAAATAAGATCCACTTCTTCAAAAGCTTTCTCAAAGTCTTTTTTGATGAGCGCCCTCACCTTTTGGGCGCGAAGATAATAAGCGTCATAATATCCCGAGGAAAGCGCATAAGTTCCGAGCATTATCCTTCTTTTCACTTCCGGACCGAATCCATATTTTCTCGAATCCAGATAGGTCTCCAAAAGTGATCGATTTCCCGCCTGCAATGCTTCGCGTAGCGATGCGGGCAGGTCGGAATATTTTTGATCATTAACACTGAGTCCGTATTTTATCCCGTCAAATCTGGCTAGATTAGAACTCACCTCGCAAGGCATAATTATATAATACACCGGCAAAGCATATTTGGCATAAGGCATTTCTATTTCTGTTATCTCCGCTCCCATATTTTTATAAGTTTCGATGGCTTTTTCCATGAGCTCTTTTGTGTCTTTTTTTAAATTTTCCTGATATTCCTTGACGATGCCAATTTTAAGCCCGGTCACTTCTCCCGTCAGATAATTTTCATACCGTTTACCGGAACTTTTGGCGGAAGTGGCGTCCCGCAAATCCTCTCCGGCAATTTCACTAAGAACAATCGCCGCGTCTTCCACTGTTTTGGTTATCGGACCGATCTGATCCAAACTAGAGGCCATGGCTAAAAGTCCATGGCGGGAAACTCGGCCATAAGTAGGTTTCAGTCCCACTACGCCACAGAAAGCCGCCGGTTGCCTGATGGAACCGCCCGTGTCCGATCCCAAAGCCCAAACCGCCTCGTCAGCCGCAACCGACGCCGCCGAGCCACCCGAAGACCCGCCCGGCACCCTCTCTGTATCGGCCGGGTTTTTGGTCGGCCCGTAGGCACTGGTTTCCGTGGAGGAACCCATAGCAAACTCATCCATATTGGTTTTCCCCAGAATTACCGCCCCGCCCTCCTTAAGTCTTTTTACTGCCGTAGCGTCATAGGGAGCAATATAATTATCCAGGATCTTTGAGCCGGCCGTCGTTCTGGTTCCCAAGAGGCACATATTATCCTTGATGGCGCCCGGAATGCCTTCAAGTATCCTGATTTCTTCTCCTTTTTTTATTTTCTCATCAACCTTTCTGGCTTGCTCAAGCGCACTTTCTTTCGTCAAAGTCAGATAGGCGAAAAGTTCTTTGTCCTTTTTTTGGATGCGTTCAAAATATTCCTCAGTTAGTTGCAGTGAAGTTATTTCTTTGTTTATTAATTTATTATGTAGATCTCGTATCATCTGAAATTTTAAATTTCTAATTTTTAATTTTAAATCAATTTTCAATAACTAAATGAATAAATTTAAAATTTAGACATTTAGATTTCAATTAAAATTTATAATTTAGCCTTTAAAATTATAGGACTGATTTCACCTTCCCGTATCCATCTTTCTTCTCCGGAAAAAGTTTTGTTATATTATTTTTATTTCCAAAATCTCGTGCTGTATCTTCCCGTGCTACATTTTCTGTTCCAGTTATGTGCGCCATTGGCTCCACTCCGGAAACATCCACTTCCTGAAGTTCTTTCACCCAATCCAAAACGGCCGACAAGTCTTTTAAAAACTTCTCGATGTCTTTTTCCGAGACTCCGATCCGCGCCAGTCCGGCGATGTGTTTTACTTCGTCCTTACTGATCATAAAAATTTATTATAATTTTTACCAAAGATACCAAAGCTCAACTTTGGGAAAGTTTGGCTATGGGTTGAAAGCCGAGCTTTGAAAAAATCCGATCTTTTTAAATAATCCTAATTTTATTATACCCTATGCGCGCCAATTTTAAAAACTTTGCGATATGTTTTATCCCAGCCAAAAAAATCCAAAAACGCGCTGAACAAAACCGTTTCTAGCATCTTCCGCCGCAGCCTATAAGTTTGCCAATGAACCATCGTTCCCAGATACGAATTAATTGAAGAAACAAAAGCTTGGTTTTTCTTTTCCCAAAGCTCAACTTTGGGAAAGTTCGAAGAAAGCCGGGCTTTGGCCAGCTGATCATTCCACCATCTGATTTTTCCATAAAAATTGCCCTTGATCCGGTTGCGGACATAAATCCGGTAGGGCTTGATGATTGCTCCCAAAAAATCCACGCCGTGGCAGTGGTGCTGGAGGTAGATTTTTTTGCTATGCAGCTCCAGTCCTAAATTTTCTGAGAGATACCGACGGATTTCCGATATGATAGACTTCAAATATTCCTTGTCCCGATGAACAATGACAAAATCATCCACATACCGGCCGTAATATTTGCAACCAAGCTTGTGCTTCACGAAATGATCAAAATCATTGAGATACACATTGCCGAAAAATTGGCTGGTCAGATTGCCGATGGGCAGTCCCTTGCTTTTCCCGGCATAAAAAAGGCTTTTGCTTTTTGGCAGACCCGCCCAATCGTTCCTGCCGCTTTTAACCGCGCAATTTTTGGTCGGATCGTTGAAAATTATTTTTCGCAAAAGATAAAAAATCAGATCAAAATCAAACGAGGCTTTTACCCCGTTAGAAGTCCGCTCCGTTTTCGGAACGGCAGACGTTATGAGCGTCTTACTTCTAACGGGGTTTAACGCCCCCCCCCGAGAGCTGAGCTCTCGGAAAGAATGAAAGCTTGGCTTTTGAGGAAAAAATAAAAGCTCAGCTTTGAGGAATTGCAATGATTTATCGTTGCAAGGGAAAAGCTGAGCTTTGGAAAAACGAAAAGCTTGGCTATGCAAAACTCTTTCCACTTTCCGAAACAAAATATTCCGATCAATGGACATAAAATAGCCCTTGATATCCAATTTCAAAATATAACAATCTTGGTGGTAATTTTCCGAGCATGACCGGATGAAATGATTGAGCCGTTTTATGCCATAGTGAGTTCCCTTGCCGACCCGGCAAGCGTAGCTGTCGGATAAAAACCGCCGCTCAAAAATCGGGGAAAGATAATTGTAAAGCAGATGATGAACCACGCGGTCGCGGAAATCGGCGGCGAAAATCTCGCGCTTGACCGGACGATTGACGATGAAACAGACGCTCCGGCCTGGTTCGTATCGCCGGTTGACTATATCGTCATGGAGCTGGAAAAGTTTGGATTCGTAGTCCGTCTCAAAAGCCAGGGCGTTGGCGGTGGAGCGTTTGTTTTTTCGGGCATCAAAATATGCCTGAAACAAATCGACAAGTAATTTTTTTGCGCCGTTTTTCATTGAAGTGTAAATCCTTGACACAACGGACTGAAAAGCCGTTGGTCTTATTGTTGTTGTTCCAGTTCCAGCCGGCATTGTTGTAGTTCAAGTTGCGGTTCCAGGCGTTGGAACCATTGTTCTCGGCTGACGACCAGAAGTAGCCGTTGTTGCCGCGATTGTTGAAACCGCTGTTCCAGTTGCCGGCACGAAAAATAACCGCTAAATTCCTCACGCCAATCCTGAAACTGACGCAAAGCCTTTTGGTAAAGGATATTCCTTGTTTAAAAAAACAAGAGGGTTATTGGATTTACTCCGCACACTCGCCCGCGCCCTGATTAACGGACGATTCCGGCGGTAAATTATTTTTTTTCCGGCTATATTTTTGCCACAAAGCAAGTTGTTTGGATACATCTTCAATCAAAGAGCTCGTCTCCACGTGTTTTCCAAGACTGATAGCCTTGAGATCAAAAAGCAAGCGCCAATAGAGCCTGATCACTTCAATATTTTCCCGCGCCGCCTCAAGATGGCTTTCTTTTTCCCGCGCCTTATGGGGCGATAAATGTTTTTTGCCAAAAGCAGGCATTCATCTTTCAGCTTCTGCCCGACGGTATATTTATATTCGCGCGCGAAATTTTTTGTTTGAAAAAAAATCGCGAAAAGCAATCTGTAACTGGCTTGATAGACGGGCAGGTTTTGGTAAAGGGCCATAAAAAATTTATTTTTTTCTTTTCCTTCAGCGCCGCCGAGAGCGGCGCTGAAAATTGTCACAATTGTCAAAATGAATCGAATTTACCCCGTGAAATTCCGCCTGCGGCGGATCCCCCGCCCGGGCGGGGTATTTCACTGGGGCCTAATCCTTGACACAACGGACTGAAAAGCCGTAGGACTTATTGTAGTAGTACCGGACCCAGCCGGCATTGTAGTAGTACAAGAGGCGGTTCCAGGCGTCGGAACCATCGTTCTCGGCTGACGACCAGAAGAAGCCGTTGTAGCCGCGACTGTTGAAACCGCTGCCCCAGTAGCCGGCCGGGTAGCCAGTCCAGTTGCTGGCGTTGGTCGCGCCGGTGTTGGGTTCGGCCCAGGGAACGCCGGAACTGGTGTTGACTTTTTTCAACGCTCCGCCATTGGTGCCAAGAGCCGGAAAGTCATCGGTGGCACAGCTGGTATAGTCGGACGGAATGTGCCAGCCAGAAGGACAGATACCCTGGATTTTGGCGCCACAGCCGGTAGCGGTGGTGGCGCCGTTCATAGCTGTGGTCCAGGTGTAGAGCCGGCCCCAGGGGGAAGCGCAACCGGAGGCATGGCAATAGCTGGTGATAGCAGTCGCGCAGTCCGGTTTGGTGGTGTTGCGTAAGTTTTCTTGCAGCCAGCATTGGGAACCGTAGGTGGAAGTCATCTGGACGGTGGCATAAGAGTCGCCGCAATAGGTCAGCGTGTCGCCGCATTGCCAGGGTTTCATCACTCTGATGCTCTGAAAAAAGCGGGTGACGGAAGTTCCGTTGCTAAAAATCCTGAGAAGCGAAAACGCCTGGCTCGGCGCGGGCGCCGCCCAAAAAAACGCCATCGCGATCAACCAGACTAATATCAATTTTAATTTTAATTTTTTCATATTTCTTTTCCCCCAGAGCTCAGCTCTAGGGAGAAATTATTCAATTAAATATCTCTCTAATTCTTTTTTGTCTTTCATATACAATGCATTTTCCCTCATAAATTTTTCATATTCCTTGATATTATTAAATTGTCCCAAAATTACATCTTTTTGGCAAATTTTTCCGTTTCTTTTTCCGGTATAATCTGGCAAGCTCGAATACTTCCACTCGCCGCTCTTATAACCATGAATGAAATGATTCTTGTTCACATAGGCTGAAAGATATAGGAGATATTCATTGGAATCAATATGAATTGCCTTGAATCTGCCCTGAAAAAGAGAGCCGGAACGATCGTTTTTCACATTAAAATAATTGGTGTAACTCGTGCTGATCTTGTGCATGAAATTTTTTATCCCGTTCTTTTTCAATTGTTTCAAAATGAAATGATAGTGATTCGGATTAATGCAATAACAGCTAAACTCCACCCTAGGATTTCGCCTAGAGCTCAGCTCTGGGAATTCCCAGAGCTGAGCTCTAGGATTGGAGCGTTTGATATCTTTCCATTCTCCCATAAGACCGTTTCTTTCATCATTCAGGAGATCCATAGACAACAAAAATCTTTCGTAATCCCGAACGCCCTCAAAAACATCCCGCTTGTCCACTCCCCGATTATAAATATGGTAGTATTCGCCGTTGGCAAAATCTGTTTTCCTCATATATATTTTTGTTTTTATTTTTTCCCAAAGTTGAGCTTTGGGAATTGCTTGATCATTTTTTCAAATTCCCTTTCATCAATGATCTTCACCCCCAACTCCTTCGCTTTATTATATTTCGATCCCGGATTAACTCCGACCAAAACATAATCAGTTTTTTTACTTACCGATGAGGAAACATTTCCTCCTTCTTTCCTAATAATATCTTTTGCCTCATCCCTTGTAAAGCTTTCCAGTTCTCCGGTCAAAACAAAAGTCAGACCTTCAAATTTGTTGTTAGTTGTCAGTTGCTCGCCTCGCTGAGTCGAAGCGGGTTGGTTGTTGGTTGTAATTTTTACTCCCAGTTCTTCCATTTTTTCCAAAACTTTTATGTTTTCCTTGTCTTGAAACCAATTTACCAGACTTTCGGCCGACTTATCTCCAATGCCTTTTACGCTCATCCATTCTTCAGTGGTAATTCTTGGAAATATTTCCGAAATAAAACTTATAAAATTAAATTTTTCATTTACTTTGAACTTTGAACTTTGAACTTTGAACTTGCTGATTTCCAAAATATTTTTGGAAATCAGTACGCCTGTTTCCTCCCCGACATGTCTGATCCCCAGCGCGAAAATCAGTTTCTCTAAACTTATTTTTTTGCTATTTTCGATCGCCTCTATCAAATTTTTGGCCGATTTTTCGGCAAACCTTTCCAACGGTTCCAGATCTCCTTTTTCCAATTCAAAAATTTCCGCCGCGTTGGAAATTAACCCTTCATTCATAAGGTGTTCCACTATCCCTTCCCCCATTCCATCAATGTTAAAGCCTTTTTTGGAAACGAAGTGAATGATTTTCTCCTTTTCCACTGCGAAACATTTCGGATTGACACAATATGTCGCCGCGCTTTCTTTTGGTGGCTTGGAAAATCTTGGCTTTGCCGCGCCCGCCATCGCTATGCTCAGGCGTTGCGGGCGGGAGGAATCGCGATCCGAGGAAAGCTTGGCTTTGAGGAATTGCGTCCCTCCTTGGCGGGACGCAAGGGAAAAGCCGAGCTTTGGATCGAAAGCCGAGCTTTGGATAACTTCCCGTTTCACAGCTCCTCCGCAAATCGGGCACTTCTTGGGCATATGGAATTTTTTTTCCCGCCCGGTCCTCAAATTTGTAATAACTTCCACGATTTCCGGGATGACATCTCCGGCTTTGCGGATAATCACCGTGTCGCCGATCATAATGCCCAGTCTTTTTATCTCATCTTCATTATGAAGCGTGGCGCGACTCACTGTGGAACCGGCCACTTTCACGGGGCGCAGATGCGCCAGCGGAGTCAAAGCGCCGGTGCGCCCCACCTGCACTTTGATGTCTTCCACCACTGTTGTCACTTTTTCCGCTGGAAATTTATAAGCCACGCCCCAACGGGGCGATTTACCGGTGTAACCCAAAGCTTCTTGAATAGCTCTCGAATTTATTTTTATCACCACTCCGTCAATCCCATAATCCTGGGTGTCTTTTTTGTGGATCCATTCCTGATAAAACTTTTCGATTTCTTCAATTCTTTTGCAGAGATTGGTTTCTTTGTTCACATTAAAACCTAAATTTTTTAGCAACTCCAGCTCCTCCATCTGTGTTTCCGGAATTTTGGTTTCTTCCACTTTTAAATTTATACCCTTACTTTTTACTTTTGACTTTTGACTTTTGACTTCGATCTGGTCTATATCATAAATAAAACTATCCAACTTCCTCGACGCCGCGATTTTTGGATCAAGCTGGCGGATAGAACCAGCAGCTGCATTTCGTGAGTTGGCAAAAAGCGCTTCGCCTTGTTTTTTACGCGCATCGTTAATACGTTGGAGCTCTGTTTTGCTGAGCCAGCATTCCCCGATAAATACTCCTGATATATTTTCATTTATTTTCAATGGGATGCTACGGATGGTTTTCAAGTTTTCCGTCACATCTTCGCCGATGATTCCGTCGCCTCTGGTCGCTCCTCGGATAAAAATCCCGTTTTCATAATTCAAAATTATTTTTAATCCGTCAATTTTAATTTCGCAAACATACTCAAGCAAATCCGAGGTCCGCCCTCCGGAAAAGCTTGGCTTTGCCGCGCCCGCCATCGCTACGCTCAGGCGTTGCGAGCGGGAGGAATCCCGATCCGATGAAAGCTTGGCTTTGAGGAATTGCGACGATTTATTCGTCGCAAGAGAAAAGCCGAGCTTTGGATTAAAAGCCGAGCTTTGGGAAAAATCAATTTTTTCCACCATCCTCCTTACCTTCTCTTCCCACTTTTTCAGCTCCTCAAACGAAAACACATCATCAAACGACCACTGCCGGGTTTGGTGTCGAACCTTCTGGAATTTATCCAGCGGTTTTCCTCCAATTCTTTGGGTGGGAGAATCGGGTAATTTTAAATCCGGATATCGCTCCTCCAGCAACCGCAATTCCATCATCAGCGAATCATAAATTTCATCCGTTACCTCCGGCTTGTCCAAAACATGATATTCATAGCGAAGCTTATTGATTTCCGCCGAAAGTTTCTGAACTCGTTTTTTGCTTTGTTCCTTGGTTAAGTCCATATGTGTTAATTATAACACACGGCAGATATTGCTTGTTACCTTTGAATTTTTTAATTTTTATCGTAGTCAATTTCCGGTAACTTACCAAAAAAAGCAGGGGTTGATTCCTGCTTTTTTATAAGACCGATTTTAATGACTATAAGCTTAAAGCTTTTGAATTTCGGGTTCCGAAAGTGCACAGTTATAAGTCCGCACATCGTCAATCGGTCCGCGCCACGTATTACCATTAGTCCCGCCACAATTTGAAGATGAATTTTTACAACCACCGATTATAAATCGATGTTTTTCGGGCCACCAACCGCTATAAACACCGTTCACAAAATTAATGTCCTGTGTAAAATCCGAATCTTTGAATAAACTTGGCGTATCTGGACAAGTATTCGTCCCATCATAAGTGGTCGTCATTTCTGTTCCGTCCCAGTAAATTTTAACCTTGGTGTTTCCGTCCGCCACAAATGTCACCTTGTGCCAGTTAGCGTCTATCGTCGGCACCGCTGAATTGGTTGTAATTATAGCATGAGGATTCCCGACGGAACATTTGGCTTTCCATTCATAATAGATTTGTGGAGGCGTAGGTGTTCCATTCCAATTTACGAAACCGAATTCTGCATAAGAAAGGGCGCCTTCGGTACCATGCCAACTGGCAAAGTCTCTTTTCCAAGCCGAGCCAAAATTAACAGTATACAGTGCGGGGTCATTCAGCTTCACCCAGGCGGAAACGGTGCCTTCATCTAGAACAAATGGTCCAAAATTGGGCTCATAAGCAGTGCCGGCACAGGAAGGATCGCTCGTACCGGGAGCAAATTTAGCATCGCATATCGCAGGTGTTTCAGCATAAGTTGAGCCGTTAAAATTTAAAGCTTCTCCATATTTACCAGTAACAAATGCTGGCGTGCCATTGATAGTGGCATTGTTGAAAGGAATCTCTCCATTACTATCATTACCATTGCCGTTTAGCTCCCATTTCCCAATCGGACGGTCTACCAAACAAGCTTCTTCCAAACTAACCTGAACCGCGCGGCTGTTTTGCCCCACAATGCCGGTGGATTTTATTTTTCTAACTGTTGAAATTGGCAAAGCTGAACCGGAATCGCAGTTTATCATATCTCCATTTTCGTCTTTCAATTCCAACTTATAGCTACCCATCGGGTTGGTATCTACGAATATATAGCCATATATCGGTAAAGCTTGATCCTTTTTACAGTAAATAAACAGATCAAGATCACTGATGAGATCGGGTGCTGGAGTTTTTTTGAGCACCTCATACAAGGCCTGTTCAATTCCGGTTTCCGCCATCTGGTAAGCCGAGCTGGATTTGCTGGCGCCGATGGAACCCCTTCTTTCCTTGAGCGCGACAAAAGAAACACTAAGAGCGGAGGCGATAATAATGCCCAGTATGATCAAAGTTACTGCCAAAGCGGAAGCTTTGAAATTTTTTCGGCTCGCTTGCTTGTTAAACATAATATATTTTAAAAAAATAATTAATAAATTAAGCTAGATAATCGGCAATTATCGTCAAACTTCCTGCCTATATTCCACAGTCCTAGTCACCCGCATTGTAAAGCGCCTGAACTTCAGACGCAGACAAGGCTTTATTGTAAATGCGAACGTCGTCTATTTTTCCTCCCATCCGATAAGTGTTATTTGTCATCTGGCCGATATGGGTCGTCTGATTATTCCAAAAATCAGTTAGAATGCTGTCGTTCGTTATCACTTGAATATTATCCACGTAGGCATTAGCCAGCCCGTTGGCTCTGTCTACGATGGCCACTATATGGTGCCAGCCTGGATAAGAAACGACTCCTGTGGCACTGACCGCTTGATCGCCAGTAGATCCGTTGCCTGTCTCAATCCAAAGACTTTGGTCTGAGGTGCCATATTGATTTACAAATATCCGAAAACCATTAGTCGCGGCGCCACTACCCGCGTTCGCCATAATTGTCTGAATATTGCTTGCGCCGCTGTCAATATTCACCCAGGCGGAAATTGAAAAGACATTGCCGAAATTAAATGTTCCTATGTCCACATAATCATCCGTTCCGTCCAGATTCAAAGCGCCGCCTATTTTACCGGCTGTCCACGGTGTTCCATTGGTCAAAGTTCCGTTGTGGCTGTCCGCTGAATCAACGGCAATATTTGCCGCTGATGCTGTGGTTTTTACCGAAATAGCATCAATATCAAGGGTGCCCGAGCCAATGTCGCCTAATTTTGAGATGCCGAACAGAGGAAAATCCGCCACATCAGTAGTGATTGATGTTGAATAATATCGCCAAGAAGATGAAGGGGCAATTTCGTCACTTGCCCACGATACCGTGGTGCCCAAAGTTGAAATACTATTTCCGGAATAAGCCTGCAGATTTCCCGTGATACCGGATGTTCTGTACCAGAACGAAACTGCATAAGTTGTGTTGGCAGCAGTAACGCTGGGCGAATTGTTGGTGGCAAACCGGTCGTAATCTACGTTACTGGCGATATTGAAACGCATATACCCGGTACTTCCGTCGCCAGAAGCCGCATTCTGCCAAGCCAGCGTAGAAACTCCGGTTTTTTGCCAGCCGGTAATATTGGTGCCGAAATTTCCATTTGGAATGCGTTCAGCTCCGAGCCCATCATCCAGTTTCCAATGGCCGATAAGAGAGGAAGTGGCGGCGCTGGCATCATAGAGCGCTTGAACTTCAGATGAAGACAAGGCACCATCATAGGCACGCACATCATCTATGGTGCCGGCAAAAAACACGCTATTGTCCCACATTGTTCCGAATTTTAAATAGCCTCCGCTCCCCGGATTAATATTATCGATGGCCGCTGTTCCCTGACTTACGCCATCCATAAAAAGCTCCATTTGGTTATTCGGTCGGTCAATTACTCCAGTAAAAAGATGCCATTGGTTATCCGCATAGTTATATCCGCTTGTAGTAATACGATGCCACGTAGGACCCGAGCAACTGCTGGGACTTGTAGAAAAACTCCACTGTACTTGACCAGTGTTGTTAAGACTGGCGTACCAGCCCCTGCAACCTCCTTCGTTCCATAGAATATGTCTCGTATCTGTTTGCGCGCCGGCTTTAAACCAGGCAGAAAATGTTCGTTTTTCGCCGGGATCAACGTTATAAAGCGAATAGCTTGGTAAGTATACATAGTCATTACTGCCATCAAAGTTTAAAGCTCCGTCTATTAGGCCGGTAGTCCAAGCGGGTGATCCTGATAGTGTTCCGTCGAGGTTGCTTGATGAAGAATCGTTGGCATTGGTGCCCGAATCCAGTTTCCAATGGCCGATAAGGGTGGATCCGCTTACGATGGTCACTATCACAGTTCCGCTACGACTCGCTGATACATTTCCAGCAGCGTCTTTTGCCCAAGCGTAAAGAGTTTTGGTTCCGGCTGAGGAAAACGTGTAGCTGGCCGGGGCACTGGAAGTCCAGCCAGCTGCGCCAGCAGCTGGTTGGCTAGCCGCTTCAGTCAGAATATAGCCTGTCACGCCCACATCGTCCGTTGCGGTAAAGATTGTGACAGGTATGGTAAGCGATGAAGAGGTGGATGGAATAGTAAAATCAGTAACGATTGGCGCGATGTTGTCGCCGCCGCCGCCTCCACCACCGCCACCGCCGCCGCCTCCACCGCCGCCGCCTATCACTTCATCAAAATTTCTGAGCGAAACCGTCGTCTGCAAAATTGATTCGTCATTTTTTGTCCCAACAGCACAATTCTGAACGGAACAGATCTTCGCCTGAATAGTCACTATTCCGGCCGTTCCAGTGACCGACTGAATAACTTTAAAAAACCAGCTATCAATAAAATTATTGACCATTGGGGAAGTCGTCACGGGATTTATAATAAATTCACAAGTGCCATCTGATTCTGGATCTTTTGAACCGCTTTCGATTTTCTTGTCACTATTATTGAAGCTATAAACAATGCACTTGTTTTGCGAATAATCGTAAGTTTCTATTTTGGTTACATCCACAGCCGCTATCAAGGAACAGTCTGTTTCGCCGTTGCAGCTAAGCACTTTGCTGGTGCGGAGACTTTTGGCGATGAGCTCCATCGCGAAGCGGGCA
>PFVN01000048.1 GCA_002790635.1 Candidatus Moranbacteria bacterium CG_4_9_14_3_um_filter_42_9 | reverse complement strand
GCTCGCGCAAGAGTCCCAAGTCACATATCCGTGGACGCTGGGCATAAACAATCAGATCAGACGAGGTTCCGGTGATCATCGCCGTCTTGAACGGATACCCAGTTGGGGAAACCCATGAGGTAACAACGAGCAGCTTCCCCATAAAAGCCATGGCTCTGGCAACTCGGCGCAGATGCGTTACTAAGGCGGAATCGTCCGAAAGCTCGGCGATGCTTCCGACTTGAATCGCTATGGCGCCAGCCCGCAGAGCCTCTACATAATTTTCTGGATGAGCATAACCGCCTGCCAGGATAAATGGAATTCCTAGTTTTCTAATTGCCTCCAGATCAACTACGTCTTTGGGTCCATAGATTGGCTCGCCTCGCTCATTGCGAGCGTTTTTATCCCGTGGAGGAGCATTATGCCCGCCCGCCGTTGGACATTCAATGACGAAAGCATCAACTTGCCCCGGAAGCTTCTTGGCTAGCATACTGGCCAAAACATTCGACGCGATTATCGGCAGAAAAGCCGGTCGCATCAGTTTTGGAAAAGCATACTCGGAAAAAAATTCCCGTGGATCGAACCGCATGGAGAATTCTCCCGCCACGGCATCTGTCACCTCGAGCCGATACTCCGCCATTTCTCCGTTGGCTAATTTTTCCATGATGGCTGAAAATTGGATAGGAATACCCGCACCTACGGTGACAAAGTCCACGCCGGCCAGCATCGCACCAAGAAGAGAATGGATATGCGGAATTTGGATCTTTTCCAGATAATTTATCCCAACTGGTCCAGAGTGACCCTCCTTGCTCAAATAAACTTCAACGAAGTTGGAAACTACAATGAGCTCAATCAGTTCGCGACTGGGCTGCAGAGTGAGCAATTGGGGATTCCGGAACGGCTCACCCGTCCTTTTCCCGAACGGAATAAAATATCGCTTCCACACCCGCTTCGCCACATTCCTGAAGGGAAAAGCGTCGAAAGCTCTTTTCAGATGTCCTTCCGGATCGCCCAACTGCAAGCGGCGGGCCAAGACAATGTGAATCGCGGCTCCGGAAACAACACCGATGCCGCCAGCCACTGCCCAAGCACGGGCCATCTTCCATGAGGAAACTCCAACGCCCATGCCTCCTTGAATAACCTTGTGACATGCATTTTGAAGCTCTTGCAAAAAATCTTTTCGCATGTTACACCTCCCGAAATTTTTTTATTTTAGATTTTTTAATTTGTAAGTTACTGTCAATAAATATATCAAAGCATATATGCCGCTGATTGCAAAGTCAATATAGTTTTAATTTATTTAATCAGTTATAATAAAAACAAATTATGGATCGACTTGCGGAAGCATGGAACAACTTCAAAGCTCAGCCGGAGATCTGGTTTTTTTACGGTTTTTTGGCGACCAGCATGCTTTCCGTCAGAAAAGTTCTGTCGGATATTTTGCTAGGCGGAACCTTCAATGAGTATACCGGGTCATATTTATACCTGTCAGATGTATTTTTAACGCTAACCATAGCAGCTTGGCTTATTTCTATACTATACAATAAAATATCTTATTTGTCAATATTTACTCCTCGTGCATCGTCAGCCTTAAAAAAACACTCTCCAATCGACGGCACCCTTCCTCGGGATCATAATGTTTCACGTGGAACATCGAACTCGGCCAGCGTGGAACTTTTAGCCAAACCGGCGTGGAACATTTTACAGACCAAGCCGGGAGTCTCCTCATTTTTGTTTATCCCACTAATTTTTGTTGCCTGGTCTTTTATCTCAATTGCGTGGTCTGATAGCCCAACAATTGCCCTGTATAGATCTTTCAAACTATTTGAGTTTTATCTGATATACCTGTTTTTAGCTCTTAATCAAAAATGTTCCACGCCCGCCTCGACTCGCCGAGACCTGCCGTCGACGCGAGGCGGGTGGAACATTTTCCGGAATGTTTTTCGTATAATTATCACTATTGGCCTAATTAACGCCATGATTGGCATTTCGCAGGTAACTTTGCAACATTCCTTGGGCCTATTTTGGCTTAAAGAAAGCCTGATTTCGCCAGATTTACCGGGCGTGGCTAAAATAGTGCTGGACGGCTCGAAATATATCCGCGCTTATGGCTTATTTCCGCATCCAAACATTCTGGGAGGTTTTTTGTTTTTAAGCATTATCCTGACTTTGGCGCATTGGCGCTTGTTCCACGTGAAACAATCTAAGCCTGTCGGCGGCGCTCGATATGCTAGCTGGGATAACGATCAAGGCAAAATATATTCAGCGCAAAATACTTTCTCCGCTAATCAAAATTGTTTCACGTGGAACAATTATGGACGTTACAACCGCTATATTTTTGCCCTTATCCTAGGCATTCAAATAGTCGCGGGAATCTTGACCTTCTCAAAATCGGCCATTTTAGGCCTTGTTTTAGCGCTTTGCTATTTATGTTATAAGTTCAATGTTCCACAAGGAACATTTCGAAAATGGCTAGTGGTTAACTTCATGCAAATTGGCTTATTTATGTTTGGCTTAATTTTGGTCATTTTTCTGATCAAACCGGATTTCACCTCAATCTTTATCCAAACTGCCCGCGAAAGAGTTTTATACCTAAACATCGCCAAAAGTATCATATCAGGGAATCTATTGGCTGGAATTGGTTCGGGTCAGTTCGTTTCAGAAATGCAAATGTATTCGCAGGAGACACTTTTAACTTGGCAGATGCAGCCAGTCCACAATGTTTTTTTACTGATTTGGGCAGAACTGGGTCTGGTTGAGTTTTCGCTTTTTGCTTGGTTCCTTTGGAAAATGTTCCACCCTAGCCAGAATGTTCCGCGGGGAACATTTGACGGGGCAGGCACGGAACAATCCGAAGCCAGTTCCGAATCAAAAACTGTTTCACGTGGAACAAGCGAGTCTGAACTCAATACTCAAATCGTTTTTAAGGCTTTGCTAATAGGTTTTTTAGTCATAGCACTTTTCGATCACTATTTGTGGGATATCCAGCAGGGACAAATACTGCTGTGGCTAGTGCTGGGCCTATTGGCCAGAAACGAAATTTATGCATCAGATTCAACTACTTGACACTTTTAGTTTTTATTTTATAATATAAAAGGCCAGGAAGAATCTCCTAGCCCTTGTTGTTGTCCCACGGATGCAAAATGTCACGGATTTTGCCTTCCACCTCAAACAAGTGAATGTGGGGCTTTATTTTACTTTCCCGAAAGCAGTGAATTACCACGAATAGTACCTTACTTCCGTGATCCTGCAGATCCTTGGCCGCTTGTCTTAGTTTCCGCCCATAAAATGCTGCTCCGGAAACCAAATAAACTAGGCGATTATTGAGACCCGGCGGAAATGGCCCAATTAATTCAAATGTGGCATTTACGCCTTTTCCCACGCTCTCATAGTTGAGTTCAAAAGGCACTTCGTTTTTAAAGTGTTCGAGCATTCGACTAATGTAAACTCCATCTTCACTGCTCGTCATTAACACGGCAATAGCCGCACCCTTACTAAGATCTATTTTTTCTGCTAATAGCTTGCAATATTCCTCAAACTGGTCCCAGTCATACGCTATTGGATCGTCGCTCATGTTCTCCCGCCTCCCTGGTTCAATTTTTCAAAGTCCCAGCTACTAATACAACCACAAAACACAAAAGCGGTCAATCGAGCGCTTCGGAAATTTTGGCTTTATTATAGGCTTTCTTTTTTTATTTTCTCTAGAACTCTAAGAATGCGCCGAAAATCCTTGATCAGCACTTCCCGCATGCTGCCATTGTAGAGCGCGGCGGCGGGGTGATACAAGGTGTAGAAAACTCGTTTGCCGATTTCCGGAATTTCTCTTCGCATTGCTTTCCCGTGGACTTCGGAAATTTTTTGGTTGGGCAAAAATCTTTCCATGCTGTGCCGTCCGAGCGTCACGATGAGTTTCGGATCGATTATTTTTATCTGCTCCACGAGCCACGGCCAGCACTCTGCCACCTCTTCCGGCAGGGGGTCGCGATTGCCCGGCGGGCGGCACTTCACCACGTTGGCGATGTAGACTTGTTCTCTTTTTAATTTTATGATGGCGAGCATCTCATCCAGAAATTTTCCGGCGGCGCCGACAAACGGCCGGCCGAGCTCATCTTCTTTTTTTCCGGGACCTTCGCCGATAAACATAATCTCCGCTTCCGCGCTGCCTTCACCCGGAACGACGCGCGTGCAACCGGCGCGCAAAGCACATTTGGAGCACTCGGACATGAAACCATTGAGTTTATCTAATTGTTCGGTCTTCGATGCCATTAATTTTAAAGTCTAAATTTTAAATGAAATATAAATGTTTAAATTTTAAAAATTTGTTAATTTAGTAATTTGAAATTGATTTAAAATTAAAAATTGAAAATTTAAAATTATTTCAGCTCGTGGACTCGTATCAAACTGAATTTATCGCTGTTGGTCTCCCATACTGCAAAGGTCGGAGCATAAAAAGTTCCGGCGACATTGCCGGGATTTAATATTTTGCACTGGCCCGTATTTTCTTCCCAAGGCTTATGCGTATGGCCATGGAAAACAAAGCCATATTTTCCGCTCTGGCAAAGCTCTTTAGCCATTTTCGGATAATGAACAAAGGCAACTTTTTTTTGACCTATTTCCGCTTCGCCGAAATCTTTATAAAAAAGAATGTCCTTATGTTTTCCCAACGCTGCGTATTCTTTTTCCCAACTCCAGTCCGCGTTGCCGAATGCCAAGTGGATAGTTCCGGAAAAATTATCAGATAGATACTTCAGAGTTTCAGCGCTCCCTAGATCGCCGCAGCAAATTATCGTTTCTATTTTTTCTCGCGCGCAAAAATCTAAAACCTTTTTTAAGTTAACCGCGTTGTCGTGTATATCTGATATAATTACTACTTTCATATTTTTACCCCCAGCCGCGGTCGCGCATGGCTTGCGCTACGCGTTCCACGGAAAGAATATATGCCGCAGTTCGCATATCCGTTTTATATTTTTCTTTTATATCCCATATTTCCGCAAAGGACCGGCACATTATGCCTTCCAGTTTGCGAAGAACTTTGTCCTTGGTCCAATAAAAATTATAGGCGTTCTGCACTTGTTCGATATAACTTACTGCCACGCCTCCAGCATTGGCCAATATGTCCGGCACGACCAAGATGCCTTTCGCTTTCAAAATTTCATCTGCTTCCGGAGTCACCGGACCGTTGGCCAATTCTACAATAAGCTTAGCTTTGATGGCTGGCGCGTTATCCTTGTTAATGCTGTTTTCCAAAGCGGCTGGAATAAGGATGTCCGCGTCTTGTTCTAGGCACTTCGATCCTTCGATTTTTTCTCCGCTCGGAAAATCTTTCACCGATCCGGTTTTCACTTTATAAACGGCCAATTCATTTATGTTGAGACCTGAGCAATTGACGACCAGGCCCTTGGAATCACTGACCGTGGTGATTTTATAACCCATTTTTTCGAGAATGAGAGCCATGTGGCTGCCCGCGTTGCCAAAACCCTGGATAGCCACCGTTGCGCCTCTTTTGAGTCCGATCTTTTTGGCGGCTTCGTCCAAAACATAAGCTCCGCCTTGCGCCGTAGAAAATGACCGAATTTCTGAGCCGCCGATGCTTAAGGGTTTTCCGGTGATGACGCCTGGGGCGTGATGTCCGGCGACTTTTTCATATTCATCCAGCATCCAGCCCATGATTTTTGGGTCTGTGTTCACGTCCGGCGCGGGAACGTCAATGTTCGGTCCGATAAATTTATGGATGGCGCGGATGTAGCCCCGTGAAAGCGCTTCCAGTTCACGCGCGGAAAGAGTTTTCGGGTCAACTATGACGCCGCCTTTGCCGCCGCCGAGCGGAATATCCACCACCGCTGTTTTGAAAGTCATCCAGGCCGAAAGCGTCTTCACTTCGTCATAGGTCACTTCCGCATGAAAGCGGATACCGCCTTTATAAGGACCGCGGGCGTTGTTGTACTGCGCGCGAAAACCTTTAAAAATTTTGATGAATCCGTTATCCATCTTGACCGGAATACTAACCTCCAAAACTTTCTGGGCTTCCAGTAGCTGGCTGTAAATATTATCCTCTAAATTAATAAGCGCCTTAACTTTTTCCAGCTGGCGCAAAATTCGATCAAACCCGTACATTGGATTCATAATGTTTTTGTTAGTTGATTATTTTTCCCGCAATTCTTTGAGAATCGCGATATCTTTCATCACGAAATCATGCTCTGTTTCCAAAATCATGTCAATGTCGTGTTCCTCGGCAAACTTAACGATATCTTTAAATGCAACTAGCCCAATTTTACCGGCTCCAATATGCGCGTGACGGTCCTTATTTGAGCCAAAATCCGTCTGGCTGTCATTGGCGTGGATGAGTTTTATTTTATCGATTCCTAGTTCTTCATCAATTTTTTTTATGGTCACTTCAAAATTCCGCCAATCGTAACCGGAAGCAAAGCTATGTTGAGTGTCCAGACAAATGCCGGCAATGACATCATTTTCTACGCCCTGGATTATTTCCGCCAATTCTTTTAAGTTATCGCCGATAATCTCGCCCGCACCGGCGCTGTTTTCCAAAAGCAGCTTAGTCGTTCCCTTGTAGCCTTCTAAGGTTTTTTTGAGCATTTCAATAACTTTTTTTATCGCTTCTTTTTGCCCCAGTTCCTTGGCGGTGCCTAGATGCGTCATGACATATTTAGCGCCGAGAAGTGAGCCTCTTTCCAGTTCATCGCGCACCACGCTGACCGAACCGTAGCGGATACGATTATTAGCCGAAGCAAAATTTATGTAATAGGGAGTGTGGATATACCAAGCTTTTAGCTTGTAGCTTTTAGCTTGTAGCTTAAATTTTTTTATAATATCTTCGGTAAGTTCCGGAGCTTTTCCTCCTTGCGGCGAACGGGTGAACATCTGAAAGCATTCACAACCCAAATCAGCCGCCCGTTCGGGAGCATTCTGAATTCCGCCGGCGATAGAAACATGTGCGCCGATGTTCATAAAAATAAATTAAGCACTTTTAATAATACATCAGCATATAGCCTAGTACAAATTCAGTATTAAAAGTCGTGCAAATTTTATAATTTTTAATTTTGTAATTTTTAAATGTTTAAAAATTCAGACATTAAAAATTGTTTAAAAATTAAAAATTGGAAATTAAAAATTCTATACGATTTCCCATCCGCTCTCCGTCTCAACAATTTTACCTTTCACTTCAAACCCACTGGCCAATTTGTGCCCGCCGCCTCCGAAACGAGCGGCGATCTCGGAAACATCTACTCCCTTATATTCTTCACTGCGCAAGCTCCCTTTGATAATATTATCATCACGCTCGGAAAGAATGAGAGAAAATTTGGTGCCGGGAACCGTATTGAGAATGCCAGCCACTTGGGCGATGTCTTCGGTTCCCGCCACGCATTCTTCCAAGTCTTTTTGCGTCAGCACCGAAATTATCATACCGTTTTCCTGGTTTATCTTGGCTTTTTCAAATGCCCGGCCCCAAAGGCGGAGAGTGGCAATGTTTTTGTTGACGAAGGTGGCCTCGACGATCTTCCCGATGGGCGCTCCTTTTTTCATGAGATCCGACGCGATCTCCATTACTTTGGCGGTGGTGTTGGCATGTTTGAACATGCCCGTATCATCAATGATTCCGAGCATGAGCCAAGTAGCCATTTTCCGGTTTATTTGTATTTTATTGAAATCAAAAAAATCATAGACGATCTCGCAGACCGATGAGTAATCGGCATCAATGATGTTGATGTCGCCGCGGAGTGTTATGTCCGGATGATGATCGATAATGGCCGTTACCTGATTTTCCTTTAGTTGATCTTTGATTTTTTCAAAACCGCGCTCCACGCTGTCGCAGGCAATGACCAAGTCATATTTCCCCAGATCGAGGTTATCCGGAAATTCAAATTGATCTTCCGAAATATTTTTCAGAAAATCCGGATAAGGATCAGGGCAAGCGACATCAACGACTTTCCCCAGATTTTTTATATGCTCTTTGAGGGCGATCACCGCTCCGGTCGTATCGCCGTCCGGACTGGCATGCGCGAAAAGAAGAATCTTTTCCGATCCGCTGATGACATAGTTCAATGTGTGAAATTCTTGGGCGAATTTATGCATGAATGTTCTAATGTTATATGTTCTATCGCGGGCTTGTTGAATTAAACTTCGTTAGAACAATTTGAACATTCGAACGATTAGAACATCTTCAGATTTCTTTTAACAATTTCTCTATTTCGTCCGCCTTGGATTCCGTGAGGTCGATCTTGAATTCGATCCGGGGGAGCGGCTTCATCGAGAGCTTTTTATTTAAACTGCCCTGAATCCGGTAAGCTTCTTTCCCCAGGCTTTTTATGGCATAGTCGATTTCCTTCTCCGGGAAAATACTCACAAACACCCGAGTATAGCGGAGATCGGCCGTAGTGTCAACTTTGGCCACTGTAACAAAAACCCCAGCCTTCAGGCTGAGTTCCCGCTCAATTATTTCCGCGATAGTGTGTTTAATAAGTTCGTTGACTTTATCAATGCGCTTAGGCATGAGTTTGAAGGTTAAAAAGTTTGTAAAGTTTTTAAAGTTCGTAAAGTCAATTTTTATATCTTTATAAACTTTGTGACTTTATGAACTTTTAACTACTACAAGGTTTTCTTTTTTACATCTTCTTTGTAAAATGCCAGCGTGTCACCTTCCTTTATCTTGGTTTCTCCGTCAAAGGTTATCCCACATTCGTTTCCGCTTTCCACTTCGTCAGTGTCAACTTTATTTTGTTGCAGATTAAGTAATTTTCCCTTGCCGATAATCTGGTCGTTTCTGACCACCTCGATCAGGCTGCCCTTTACGACTTTGCCGGTGCTGACTTTTCCTCCGACGATCATATCTTTTTTCCCGGTCCGGAAGATCGCCAGGACTTTGAGTTTTCCAAAATCAACGCGTTCGATTTCCGGAGGCAGCATCACTTCCAGCCGGTTTTTTATATCCGCGACTAGTTCGTAAATTATTTTATAGATTTTGACTTCCACCTGGTCTGTTTCCGCCATTCTTTTGGCGACCGGCGTTATTTCCACGCTGAACCCGAAAATCACCGCTCCCGCGCTTTGCGCCAGACGCACTTCCGATTCGGTGATGTTGCCGATGCCCGTGCCGATATAATCCACGGCTACTTCGTCCGATTTTATTTCTCCGAGAATTTGCCCGATAGCTTCCAGTGACCCCTGCACATCAGCTTTGACCATAATATTCAACTTTTTAATTTTTTCATCCGCGATAGTTTTATATATTTTCTGCGCGCTCAGCTGGCTGCCCGGGTCGGTTTGCCCTCGCATTTGCCCGATCTCCGCGGAGCGAGCCTTGGCTACGGATTTGTTGGACGCTACTTGCAAAATATCATTCGTGTTAGAAGTGGTGTTGAGCCCTATGAGGCTGATGGGTGTTGACGGCCCAGCTTCGGTCATCCGTTTTCCGGTAAAATCTTCAATTCTTCTGACGCGGCCATAGGCCGACCCGGCAATGATATCCTGGCCTTCTTTCAGGATTCCGGTCTTAATGAGCACCGTAGCGACTGGACCTTTTTGCGGATCGAGATGTGATTCCAAAACGATGCCTAGGGCGCTGCGCTTCTGATCGGCGCGAAAATCTTCTACTTCCATAAGCAGTAAGATGTTTTCCAAAAGATCATCTATCCCGATGTTTTTCTTAGCGGAAATTTGAGCGCTCAGAACTTGCCCGCCCCAGTCTTCCAAAAGAATTCCGTTGTCACCCAATTCTTTTTTAACTTTCTGGATGTTAGCTTCCGGCTTGTCAATTTTGTTTATTGCCACAATGGTCGGAATTTTTTTCGTCAAAAGATATTCAATCACTTCCTTGGTCTGCGGCCGCACGCCGTCGTCCGCCGCCACGACCAGAACCGCGATGTCGGCAATGCTCACGCCGCGTTCCCGCATCGCGCTGAAAGCCGCGTGCCCCGGTGTATCGACAAAAGTAATTAATTTTCCTTTTTTCTTAACTTGATAAGCATTGATATGCTGAGTGATTCCGCCCGATTCTTTGGCCACCACATTGGTTTTGCGGATCGTATCGAGCAGTGTGGTTTTCCCGTGATCAACATGGCCCAAAATCGTGACGACTGGGGGCCGTGACTGAAGATGTTCTCCCGATTCTTTTTCCTTTTTGAGCAGCTCCAGCAGTTTTTCCAATGTCATTTTTTCCCCTTCCTCAAGAATTTCTTCCTCGACAATATAACCCAGGTCTTGGGCCAAGATGGAAGCTGTTTCGAAGTCTATCTGCTCATTTATGGTGGCTAATATTCCATTTTTCATCAGCTCTGTAATGACTGAGCTGACCGACATGCCCAAAACTTCACCAAATTTTTTTACGGTGATAATGGCGGGAAGTTTAATTTTTTTCGGCTCTCTATCAGTCATATAAACACTTTTTAGTTTATCTTTTTCGTCTCCTGCGCCATTGCGTTTTTAACAACTTGTTCCTCTTCTTCGGTTAGGGGATATTTTTCGGCTTTTCCTCCGGCAATTGCTTTGGAATAAACGCGCGTTCCTTCCCGCGTATGCAGCGAACTTATAACGATTCCATTATTTTTTCCATTGAGAAGCGCGATGGAAAAACTTTGGTCTCCGCCCAATTCCTTGAATGGATTGAACCTGATCAGCGCGACTTTATGCAATCCGCGCAGTGATAAATTGTTGATTTGGTTGGAAATATTGTAAAGCTCCTGGACATCTTTATCTAGAGCGCGTATCGATTTTTCCTGCTTTGCTAACTCCGCCTCTATTTTAATCCCGACCTCGCCTAAATTAAAATCACCAGTTTTCTTTTTAAGTTTTCTGAAACTTACTTGAAGAATTATAAGCCAGAGCAGCTGCAAGAAAACTACAGCTGCCAGGATAACGGTAACCTTATTTGCCAGTATTAGGTTTAATATTTGCTGCATATTGCTTTTTTGCCTTTATTTAGGCTAACATTTATATAGTCTCCTGTAAACCCCAGTCGTAAAAATGTATTTCGAGTCCCCGCATAAAGCGGAAGAGGTGAGATTCGAACTCACGAAGAGATTTCTCCCTTACAGCTTTTCGAGAGCTGCGCCTTCAACCACTCGGCCACTCTTCCAAAATATTTCTCGGCAATGCCTCGATCAAAAAACCGAGCCTCGTGTTTGCCGGGGTTGCCTTTTGCAACCCGTCGAATGCTCGTTCGCATCCGACCCACTCGGCCACTCTTCCGTTTTAAGCGGGACAAAGCGTCCCATTCCCAGCCCTAGGCTTGAACCCTAGGCTCATCAGCCTCGGGCTGAGGTCCGCCCTGGGGCGGAAACCCCTAACCGCCGGCAGGCAGGACTCTGGCACGCTTCCAAATATTTAACTATATATATACAATTTACTCTCAAAGGACGAAAAATTCAATACTTTAGCCGGAAAACTGGACAAAAAGTTTTTTTCGTGATAAACTTAGTTTATGATCATCTAATTTTATTTCACAATTTTATGGTAGAATTTCCAAAAATGGAGAATTTTGATCCAATTAAGGGTCATGTAATTGACCAGCTCAGCCGCCTGAACGTACATCAATTAAGAAGATTGGCAATGGGACTGGAGTTAGTGAGTTCGGATGAAATCGTGCTGGACGAAGCTGAAGGGTTCAAAAAGAAAATAATAGATCACATAGAGAAAGTTAGCCCTTCTGAATTACAAATAGTAAAAAGAAAAATTGAACTTGCCGAAGAGAATCATTAATAAATAATTACCTAGCAAACTTTGGCTCACGATTTATCGGAGCGAATGTTTAGCTGAAAAAATATGGCGCTGACGCACAAGCAAAAAGAAAAAGTGACTTCCGAAGTGAAGAGGCATGAAAAAGATACCGGTTCACCGGAATACCAGATCGCCCTTTTTACTGAAAAGATCAGGAAACTGACTGACCATCTCAAAAAAAACCCGAAGGATTTTCATTCCCGAAGAGGTTTGCTCAAGATGGTTTCCAAGCGAAAAAAACTCCTGATGTATCTGGAAAAGACTAACGAAAAAGCTTACAAGAAATTGATCAAAAAACTGGAACTTAAAGGATAACCAACTTAAAAAAACAGGGTGCGCCCTGTTTTTTTACACTAATTTTAAATAACACATAACCAGATGTCATCCCCGACCTGATCGGGGATCCAGTCAAAAAAAATTTGATACTAGATTCCCGCTTTCGCTGGAATGACAAAAAATAATTATGAGCATATATAAAGAACAACGCGTGGGGATGTTAGTGGACATCCAAAACATGTATTATTCCGGCCGGGTCCTTTATAAAAAGAAGGTCAATTTCGGGGCTATTCTAAAAGAAGCGGTCGGCGATCGGAAACTCATCCGGGCTATCGCCTATGGCATTGCGACCGTTGAGGGCCAGGAGAAAAACTTTTTTGAAGCCCTGGAAAAGCAAGGTTTTGATGTGAAAACTAAGGACCTCCAAATTTTCCCGGGCGGCGCCAAGAAGGGCGATTGGGATGTCGGTATCGCGGTAGACGCTATCAAAATGTCCAAAAGCTTGGATGTCATCATTCTCGTTTCCGGT
>PFVN01000040.1:1863-4050 GCA_002790635.1 Candidatus Moranbacteria bacterium CG_4_9_14_3_um_filter_42_9 | reverse complement strand
TTGCCCGCCTCAATTCCGGAAAACGCTATAATGCCGAACGACTACTATAATGCAAGCTTTAGCACCGATGACACTTTCTGGAAAGTAGACACCCAAACGGGAGAAAAAGAAAGGATCGTATCTCTGGACAAGATTACGGAAAAACTTGACGCCGATACTTTGTTCCTGAATGGCGATGAGAGTTTCTTGTTTTTCGTAAACAAGAAAGACGACAAATTATACCGTATTGAACTATAGTTATTTTTAGCCGTGACTAGTAACTGGCGTTTTCGACGCCAATTTTTTTTGGCTTAAAATAAGAAAGTTGAGCCAGAAAATGATCGCCAAATCATTTTTGAAATAAGTTGTATCCACTAGCCCGTGGATGAGAATATAAAACATTGTAGCTAAGACGATCGTGCGCAAAGCGCTTCTTTCCATCCGCCAAACATCCGCAAGCCAAAAAAATAAGAACAGGATAAATCCGGCTAAGCCTGGCAGACCGGCTTGCAGAAGAAAAGCCAGATACAAGTTGTGCGGATGCGGCACAGCCCACTCCAGATAAGGCGGGTAAAATTTTTGATATTCCAGATATTTGGCCTGAAAATTGCCCGGGCCAATTCCCCAAAGTAGATTATCTTTGGCTAGTTTTCCGCCGGTTTTCCAAATCATTAGCCGAGAAGACAGGGAAGATCTTTCGGCAAAAGTATAAGCATCTTGCAGCTTTCCGCTGTTCCATTGTGAAAAAAAAAGCAGAACCGTTAAAAAAATGCCGCCCCAAAAAACTTTTGATTTTAAAATGTTCCTTCTGTTTGTTATGGTTTCTGCAATTATCAGACTAATGATAACTGCTGACCAAGCCGCGTATGAATAGGTCAGATAAAGAGAGGCCATAATAATCACGCATCCGGCATAGTAAAGTTTCCCAAAATTGTAATTTTTATTTTTTACTTTTACTCTTTGACTTCGAGCCAGCATTAATCCAGTGATTAATGCTGGCGAGAGATACATCGCCAGATAGTTGGGGGAGTTAAAGGGTCCGGTCAGGCGGCCGTCGTAAGTTAGCTGACCGGAAAAAAAACAGCCGAGAGCAGCTAGGGAAACCGCCAGCGCTGATGCAAAAAAAACTTTGAAAATATTCAGGGCTTTGTCCCGATCAAAAATGCTTAAAACCGCTCCAGTGAACAATGCTGGCAAGACAAACCAGCCCTTGATTATGCCTAGCCCGACCCGATAGTTGCCGTTGAGCCAAGTGGAAATAATCAACCCGAAAATAATCAAGCCGATAGAAAATAAATATTTTTTATGAGTTTTCATCAGCTCGCTCGCTCTAGGTTTCGGGTATTTCTTGTCCAGCAGCCAAATAAATAAAACTAGTGCTTCCAAAATTTCCAGAACATTAGAGAGGAAACCGAAAAAACTTACCTTAACCAAATACAGAGGCAGTCCGGCAACAGTCAGATAGGCTAAATTTTCCAGGTTCATCATTTTTTGCGCCTTGTTATAAAATTTCCGCATTTTTTGGAAAAATTAAAAATAAAAAAATGAAAAGTTTATTGCGAAAGAATCTCCCCGCCTACATTTTTATCCGGCTCGTTCTTTCCTGCTCTGTTGCTAAAACTGACGATGAACAAAAAAAGCGTCAGCACCACCGGAGAATAAATGGCGGTTTCTACTAGAGAATGGATGGCAAAGATTGTGAGACTCATGGCGCCGGCTAAAAAAATCAGGCCTTCCCGTCCTTTTTTTAAAAGAGACCGGGTTGCGAAAATCAATATTCCCAAAAAAGCTAAGGCGCTCAAAACTCCGCTTTCGGCTGCAATATCCAAATATGTGTTATGTGCGTAAATTGGATCCCGGTAAGTAGCTCCGGGCTGTATTTCCAGAGGATAGTTGCCAATGCCAACTCCGCTGAGAGGGTTTTTTAAGATGACTTTGGTGGCCTTCTGCCACATTTCAATTCTGCCCTCGTTAGAGCCTTCTTTCAAGTCAAAACTGGAAAAATAACGCTGAGAAACCGGATTGGGAATGATCAGAATGCTCGCCAAAATGACTGACAAGCCCGCCGCTAAAATTTTGGGTGTTTTTTTTAGTTTGGGCCAGGCCAAAATCACCGCCAACACCAGTCCCGCAAACAATCCCAGATATCCGCCCCGAGAAAAAGTAGCCGCATCGGCCAGTAAAAGAATCGCCGCCGCCAAGCCATAA
>PFVN01000040.1:0-1743 GCA_002790635.1 Candidatus Moranbacteria bacterium CG_4_9_14_3_um_filter_42_9 | reverse complement strand
GAAACATTTACCAGCCAGCTGGGGTTTTCCAATACTGCCGCCGCAAAAGTTTTCCCTAAAAAAGGCTCGATGATATGGTCAGCCCAAAACTTATAGACAACTTCCAGCCCGAAAAAAAACTGCGAAAGAAATTGAACCAGTCCGATAGTCGCGGCGGCTGTGGCGCTAATGACCATAACGCGGACAGCCTTTAAAATTTTTCCTCGGCTATCAATTACTTGGCTGGCCACAAAATAGACAGGAAAGATTGAAAAAAGAAAAAGCAATTTTCGCCCGGACCAGTCGGTGTTCCTGGCAACCAGCCCGGAGAACAGATTGAGGAACAGGAAAGTTATGATTAGGCCGGTCTGCATATTTTTTTTCACCACTAGGTGTCTTTTTCTCAGTCCCTCTGCCAGCCAGACAAAAAATGCGCCTAAAATAAGGACACGGATGGAAGCCAAATCAATTCCCGCACTCGGATTAAGTGCTAGCTGAAAGGGCAGATAGGCGATAAAAACAATCAGAAAAGTATTCATTTTTTAGGACACAAAAATTTTTCTTATAAACCGCACCAGCCCGGCGTAGGTCCGGCCATAGTGCTTGCAAAAATAATAATCTTGCGCCGTATAATAATTTTTTTTCTGCGCTTTCTTGTCCGCGCTGCTTCGCCCCCCCCAGTGCCTGATTTTTTCCTCCGGAAAATAAATTATTTTTTTCCCTGCCGCGCGAGCGCGCCTGCAAAGGTCGACATCTTCGAAATACATAAAGATGTTTTCATCGAATCCCTTTAGTTCTGCAAATAATTCCCGCCGGATAGTCAGCACAGCTCCGCTTATCCAGTCTGCTTCCCGGCTGACCGCACTTTCCCATATTTTTTTGCTTTGGCCAAAGCCAAACTTGTTGCAAATCAGAGAGCCCAGAGTAATTTCCGCCCCAGCAATCCATTCTTGCAGAACATCGTTTTCGTCTACTAGCTTAGGTCCAATTATGCCGACTGCAGAGATTTTTTCGAAAAGCCTGATTGTTTTGGCATGATCGCTCAGCAGCTCAGTATCTGGATTTAAAAACAAAAGCCATTCTCCCCGGGAGTTTTCTACTCCCAAATTAGCACCCCGACCAAAGCCAATGTTTTTTTCGGTTTTGATTATTTTTATTTCCGGAAAGTCTTTCTTGAGCGCCAGTATGTCTTCCTGTTCGTCATTATTAACAACCACGATCTCACAGGGCATGCTTTTTATTTGCCGATAAATTGATTCCAGGCACGTCCGAAGATACGCCTGACTCTGATAATTGACTATGATAATGGCGAGACGATTAGAATTTTGCATTTTTAAAATCTTGGTAAGCTTTTTTTACGCTCGGCGCAAAATGATCGCGTCCGAACAAATTATCGATGAAATTTTTTGTTTTTCTTGCGGACAGAAAAATTTTTATCCAGGGTCGTAACCAAAACGGAGTGTTTTTTTTAAAAAAGATTAGTCCGGAAATAACCAACCAATAAGTTTTATTTTCCTTGTTTTTTTCGCTTCTTTCGTAATGATAAACCCAGCTAGAGGTCGCCACAACATTTTTAAATCCGGCCTGGCGCGCCCGCCAACTGAAATCCGCATCCTCCCAATAAAGGAAATAGTCATCATCTAAAAGCCCAATCGCCCTGAAAACTTCTTTTTTTACCAGCAAAGCGCAACCCGTCAAGAAGGAAGATTCGTAATGATCCATCGTCTTTAGGCTTTTTTGATGAGAAGTTTTCATTCTTAGCCA
>PFVN01000084.1 GCA_002790635.1 Candidatus Moranbacteria bacterium CG_4_9_14_3_um_filter_42_9 | reverse complement strand
TCTGCCGGCCATATATAAAAACGCCCAGCTCTTTGTTTATCCTTCGCTTTATGAAGGCTTTGGGCTGCCAGTTTTGGAGGCGATGAATCAGGGTGTGCCGGTCATCACGGCTAAGACATCTTCTCTTCCGGAAGTCGGCGGTGACTCGGTTTTGTATTGTGATCCGGCGGATATTGAAGATTTGGCGATGACCATCAAAAATGCGCTGGTGAACAAAAAATTACGGGACACCTTGTCAGTGCGGGGAAAAGAACGGGCGCGCCATTTTTCGTGGGATAGATTTGTGGAAAAGTTTTTGAATATTATTATGTCATCCTGAACTTGCCTGCCCGGCTAGGGATTCAATATATAATGTCATTCCCGTGAAGACGGGAATCCAGTGAGATAGTTAAAATCAAAGACTAGATTCCCGCTTGTGCTGGAATGACAAAAAAATGCAATTTTAAAATAAAAAAACAGGGTCTCTCTCGCGGGAGAAGCTCTGTAAAACCTAGGAAAGCAATGAACGAGATAAATAAAAAAAGGTTTTTTACTCAGCTCACAACAACTCAGCTATATTTGATGATTGGGAATTTTTTGTTGGTCTTTTTTTTGATTATGCTTTCTGATTTGGGAATTTTACCACTTCAAAACATCTCAGATTTTTTATTTTTTACTTTTCTCTTTTTATTTTTCGCGCTTTATCGCCCTGGCTGGGCGTTTTTGCTTTTTGTCGGAACAATCGCGCTGGAGAAGATCAATTTCGCGCCAGCGAGCTTCGGCATAACCATGCGCCTCTATCAATTTTCGGGCGCACTGGTCATTTTAGCGATGCTGATACGTCTGGTTGCCAAAAGGCTAAATTTTTCTCTCGAAAAACCAAAGTGGTATGATATCCTGATTATTTTTATTGTAGCTAGCAGTTTTGTCAGCGCGCTAAGTGCGGCAGATCACGCATTGAGCTTCAAGCTCTCGGTAGTCTTTGCAACTTTTGCTGCCCTATATTTTTTGGTCCGTAATTACATCCGCGATATTATGGACCTAAAAAAAATAATCCCGTTTTTTTTAAGTTCTTCGCTGATTGTGATTTTATATGGAATTTGGCAAAACGTCCGATTTTCGCGGGGGCTGATTGCCTTTGAAGTAATGCCGGGACGCCCGAATGCGACTTTCCCGGAAGCGGATTGGCTGGGCATCTTTCTGGTGTTTTTGATAGCTGTGGTTTATGCGGTAATTTTTTATTATGGCACAAAGTTGACAAGAAATGATACGTCTGAAATTTCCAATTTCCAAACCCCAACCCTGCCTACTGACAGGCAGGTTTCCAATAAAATCCCCAATCACAAATTTCAAAAATTCGTGCCATATTTAGTGATCATTCTTTCATATATTTTGTTAATCCTGACTGTTTCTAGGAGCGCGTGGCTGGGCGCTGCTGCGGCGACTTTCATTTTTCTTTTTTTGATTCTGACCAATCTAAAGTTCAATCCTAAATTTTGGCGGTGGAAAAATTTCGGAGTTAATTTGGCGGAAATCGCAATTTCCGCAATCATAGCCGTCGCAGTTGTTTATTTCTTCAATCTGACGAGCTTTCAATTATTTAATCGGGTTCAAAGCACGGGTTCCGGGCTGCAAAAAATAACCATTGCTTGTTCGCCGAGAGCCGAGCTCTCGGAAGTCGAGAGCCTGAGAGTTGTTGGCGATGTTTCCGAATTGGAAAAATTTGGTTGCCGGCATATTAATTTAGAAGATATTGAAAAGGAAATCGGGCTAAATAATATTGTGAAAGAAATTTATCGTTCGGATCCGAACGTCAACATTCGCAAAGAAATTTATGCCAAATCCTGGCAGGCGATCAAAAAAAATCCAGTACTGGGGATCGGGTGGGGGAGTATCGGAAAAATTTTGGGAACGGATGAACGAGGGGCGAGTCTCAACGCGAGCAACATTTTCCTGGAAATTTGGTTGGGAGCGGGCCTTCTTGGTTTCCTTGCTTTTGTGGCATTATGGGCATATATTTTGCTCCGTAATGTTTTAAATTTTTTAAACACAGACGATCCGGAAGAACAGGCATTCGCGCTATTCGTTATCGGGTCGTGGTTCGGCCTGACGATTGCCAACTTATTCAACGCCGGAATCATGTTGGGATTTTTGTGGTTGTTTATGGCTGCGGCAATGGTTGATTTAAAAACCAACTCGCCCTAATAAGTCTAACGTAATAATGCTATAGTATTACGTAATACCGTAGTAAAATAATAGCTAATGATTATCGGAATTGATATTCGAAATATTGGTAAAAAAAGGACCGGAGACGAGGTCGTGTTTTTTAATTTGGCGAAAAATCTGGCGGAAATTGACCAAAAGAACGAGTATCTTCTTTTTACCGATATAACTGAAAAAAACACACTGGATGAAATCGCCAATCGTCTGGGTGTGGTGGGTAAGGCCAACTTTAAGATCATTTCACTTCGAACACTCAACAGATTCAGCTGGAACTTTTGGGCACTTCCAATGTATCTCAAAAAAAATCCCGCTGATATTTATCATACGCAATATATCACGCCATTCTTTGTTTCAAAAAAGATAAAAATCATAACGACCATCCACGATATTTCATTTAATTTTTTTCCGCAATTCATAAAATTAGCCGACCTCTTCTTTCTGAAAATATTGATACCGCTAAGCCTCAAAAGAGCAGATAAGATTATCGCAGTCTCCAAATTTACGCGCGGCGAAATAATCAAATATTACAAAATTAATCAGGAAAAAATCGACTGGGTTTATAATGCGGCCGGCGATGATTTTTTGGAAAAAAACGTTTCACCCGCGCAATTGGAAGAGGTCAGAAAAAAATATGATTTGCCGGAAAAATTTATCTTTTACATCGGTACGATGCAGCCGAGAAAAAACTTGGCACTGTTGGTGGAGGCTTTTGGAAAAGTGAAAGAGAAAATCCCTGATTTAAAACTCGTTCTGGCTGGCGGAAAAAATGCTT
>PFVN01000012.1 GCA_002790635.1 Candidatus Moranbacteria bacterium CG_4_9_14_3_um_filter_42_9 | reverse complement strand
CGACGACCTGCGCGTTACGAATGCGCTGCTCTACCACTGAGCTACGTGGGCGGGTAAATCTACCAACTGAGCTAGGGTGGCATGTATTTAATAATAGATTATAAATAATAAATTTTCAATACTATGAAAACATACATCTGTCAGATTTGCGGCGATGCCTATATTGGCACTGAAAAACCCCACGATTGCCCGTTTTGCGGTGCGACGCAAAATTTCATCAAACTCGGGAGTGAAGCCTATCCGATTGTCAACCAAAAAGAAGAAATCGGTGAGTTGTCAAAAAAGAATCTACTGGAAACATTAGAACTGGAAAAAACCGCCAATGCCCTATATCTTTGTATGGCTAACAAAGCTGATAAATACGAAATCAAGGCGATGTATAAAAGGTTGGCGAAAGTGGAATTAGAGCACGCTATCATTGTCACAAAACTTTTGGGTATCGCAAGACCTGAGCCAAAAGAAGAACTTTGCAGTGACGATATGCTTGAAAATTTTCAGAAAACTATTGAACTGGAAGACACTGCCACCAATCTTTACGCGCGCTTTGCCAAAGAGGCGGTGGAAAAGAATGTAAAAATTTTCTTCACAGCGCTCTCTCAGGTGGAAAGGGGACACATTGAACTGATAAAGAGCTATCTTTCGGAATAAAAATATTTTATAACCATCGAATTATTTTAGATACTACCTTATTACCTAATGAGGTAGTGTTACTTTGTCCAAATTACTTTTAAGTTATCCACAGCCAGAACATTGCTTATTTTGGATTTTTTTTAGATAATAAAAGAGAAATGAATACTTAAAATCGGCTAGGTTATCCGGGGGGGGCAAACCTCGGATTTTATTTTTTATTTTTTAACTAAACATAATTTTCCGCAAGAAAATTGCGGAAGGTTGTGGAAATAAATATGCTAGATGATATAGGCCTTGGAAGCGCAATTGCTAATCTAATTTATTTAATAATTATCACGGCGGGTTTTATTGTAGCGTGGTTTTTCTTCAAAAAAAAGCTTATTTTCGAGGCAATATTTTCCATATCAGCAACCCTAAACTTCTTTTTTTACTTATATTTTATGGGCAATTACAGATTATATCCGAAATTTTTTTATCCCGTAGTTAACAAATATTGGCCTTGGATAAATGTGGCGTTCTTGGCCTTGCTCATCGTAAACTATATTAAAAAAAGAAATGCAGAAACAAATCAAAGTACGATCTTCGCTTAAAGTAAATAGCCAATCTATTTTCAATAATAATTAATTTAATAAATTTAAAAATATGGATGGATTTTTTGCCTACTATGGATTAGCAAGCATCGCGATTTTTTTCAGCTCTCTCGTGGTGAGCTTATTGGCTGCTTGGATATTTTATAAAATTTTTAAGACACAATGGATTGTTGTTGTTGTGACACTGATTATCTCAAGCGCATTCTACTATAAAGGAATGTCTTTTATGGCTTTTATATATCTCCTAATTTCTATATTTGTAATTTTATTTTTGATAATAAGAAAAGTAATAAAAAAATGAAATTATTTAGACCAATCTGCTTATTTGTAATACTTGCAGTTTCTATTTTTTATCCAATATCATTTTCCAATGTTTTTGTTTATTCCCAGGAAGTAGAGACTGAGGAAATAGTTGAATATGAGGAGTGGACAGCTGATAGAAGTGTAAGCAATCCGGTGCATATTATGCCAGGAGCTACGCTCGTGATAAAAAATGGAATTACAATAACTTTTGACAATGGCGGGATAGACATTGAAGGAAACATGATAGTCAGCGGCACTCTCAAAGAGCCTGTTATATTCCAGAAGGCCGAAGCATCGCAAAATTATTCGATTGCGGTAGAAGGCGGCGCAAAGCTTCTGATGAGAAACGTTGATATGAGCGGGTCCGGTTTGGATGTCTACATAACCGGAAATAAACCGATCATCAACAGGGCCATGGCTTCATATATCGGAGGAATACAAGTGAATGGCGGATGGCTGGACGCGCAAGGCTGTAATTTCCACGATAATGATGTGGCAATTTCAATAATAAATCAGGACGCAGAAAAAATTCGGGTTAACCGGAGCAAGTTTTCCAACAATAATCTTGCGGATGTTTTTTTTCAGAACCGTTTCGGAACCCAGGCGGATTTTAAATATAATTGGTGGGGTAATTCATCTGGTCCGCCCAAAACATGTAGCGCATCAGGCATATGTTATTTCGACAAGATGGAAGGGCGGATTGATTATTCTGACTGGCTGACAACCGAAAATTTTATCGATCCAGTCATTATTATACCGGGAATAATGGGATCGTTCGATGTCTTTGGCGAAAAAAAGATTGATCCAATTTTCGGCTCATATAATGGCCTGCTGGAAGTATTTGGGGAGAATGACTATATCTCTGGCCAGAATTTATTCACTTTTCCATATGAATGGCGAGACAGCAATGTTGAAAACGCAAAATTGCTTGGGGACAAAATAGGAGAAATAAAACTGCTTAACAACTGGCCCAAAGTTGATATTGTGGCTCATTCAATGGGGGGTTTGCTGGCCCGGGAATATATAGAATCCGAGTATTATTTGAACGATATCGATCAGCTGATAACATTGGGCACCCCGCACAATGGCGCGCCCAAAGACTATTTAGTTTGGGAGGGAGGTAAACTGGCAAAATCAAAAATAGATATCTTCGGGATGTTTATAGAAGACTTTTTTAGATGGGAAGCTACTGAAAAAGGTTTTTCCGATATTTTTGATTACGTTAGAAATCGACCGATGGAATCAGTCAGAGAGCTTTTACCAACTTACGATTATCTGTTTGATACGGAAAATGGACAGCTAAGAGGCTACCCAAATAATTATCCCATCAATGATTTTTTGGTCAACCTAAATTCTTCTGCGCGTATATTAAATATGAAAAATGTGGAATTTAACAATATTGTCGGGAACTTGGATGATCCGAGCAGCACTATATCAAAAATAAATGTTGTTTCGATCAGCGATGAAACGCTGTGGGAGCATGGTTATCCGAAAAACTTTGATGATATTTTTGGCGAGCATGGCTTAGAATACGGCAGTGGCGATGGAACAGTGCCGATTTTTTCTGCCAGCAACATTGTAGCTGATGAAACAATCCCATCAAATTTCAAACACTCTGATTTGCCAGCCAAAGAAGTCGATCGGGTCTATGAATTGCTGAACAATAAGCCGCCGGAGAAAAAAAGTGTTTTCGAAAAGATAAGCGATATCGTAGCGTTTTTCGTTTTTTCTCCCATCGACATCCAAGTCGTAGAAACAAATACCGGCCGGAGAGTCGGAAAGGATTTTGATCATCCTGGACAAATCTTCAACGAAATAGGCGGCGCGTATTACACTGGCTACGAAACAGCCAGTGAATTTTTGACTATTCCTAATCCGGAAGACGGAGAATATAAAATTTTTACTCAAGGAACGGAAGACGGGGAATACAAAGTTGAAGTGACAAAAATTTCCGAAGATCCGGTTAATCCAGATAATGCCATTGAATCAACTGTAATTCTAGAAGGAAGCGCGACAACCGGTCAATTGGAAGAAAAAAGCGCCCTGGTTTCTGGAGATGAAATTATCATCGAAATGGGAGACGCAATCCCTCCGACCATCACCGGCTGGGTAACAACTAGCCCCAATGCCAATGGCTGGTATAATGGTGACGTTATTGTGCATTTTGACGCAACAGACGCTGATTCAGGAGTGGTCTCCGTTACGCCGGATATAATCATATCAACTGAGGGCGCGGGTCAATCGGCAAGTGGAACGGCTATCGACAATGCCGGCAACACAGCCAGCACAACTGTTTCCGGAATAAACATTGATAAAACAAGGCCAGATATAAATATCGCGTCTCCAGAAGACAAAAATTATCTCAATGATCAGATACTCAATTTCAGCTATACTGCCAGCGATGCAATTTCCGGAATTGTTTCGGAGGAGGCGCTATTTGACAGCCAGCCGGTCGGGGAAAGCGCGGATCTCTCGCTTCTAGGGCTGGGCGAACATAATTTTATAGTCACTGCGACGGATCGGGCAGGGAATCAAAATCAACAAGAAGTCGCCCTGAAAACAAGTGCCAGCATATATTCGATAATTAATAATACCAATCACTATCACACGCTTGGCTTTATCAAAACCGACCGCGAAAAACAATTTTTGCTGAAAAATTTGAAAATAACGGCCAGCGCTATCGGTCTGATTAACGTCCTCTCCAAAACATCAGCCATCTCGCCCGCCTGGCGCGAATATCTCAAAAATCAGCTGATACGGGCGGTGAACAGACAAATCGATTTTCTGGTCGCTTACATAAATAAAAACGCTTCAATCATTAATCCAGCTAAAAACTTGCTGGCTGAAAGTTTGAGATCTATAAAGTTTTTGCAATAGTCCATTAGTAAAATATTTTTAAAGACAAAAATTTACCAGCAATTATAACTAACTAATAACTTTACCTTATTACCTAATAAGGTAAAGTAGTGAAATCAATATATAACATATGGCGAAAGTAAAAACGCACCAGGTTGATCAAGAAGAAAGATACAGAATAACCGGGGAATTTTTCGATATCGTGACGGATCTCAAAACTAAAAAAGAAGTCATTGATTTTTTTATCGGACTCATAACTCCGAGCGAAATGCTTATGCTAGCGCGCAGAATACAAGTGGCTGAAATGCTTGTTGAAGAGAAAGGATACGATGAAATTCGTCGAGAACTTAAAGTAAGCTTTCAAACTATCGCCAAAGTATATTCTTGGCTATATGCAGAAAACGACGGATTTATTAAAAAAATAACTCAACAGATAAAACGAAAGAGGGTGCAAAAGAAAAACAAAGCATACTCAAATTTAATGCTGGACAAATATCCCGGTCATCGGCTGCTCAAAAGTCTATTAAAGTAATTTACTTTGTTTGTCTAACTAATAGCAAAAAATCCTTTTTACCTTATTACCTAATAAGGTAAAGGATGAAACCGGGAGGAAAAATAGTCGAGTAGTGGATGAAGGTTAGGTCGGGAGAGCGTATCCAAGTGGTTTCTAGAGGCTTTTGGCGAAGGTCTAGCTTTATATAACTCGTGCCGGCGGAAAAGGGCCATATTGAGCTAATAAAGGGTTACTTATAGACAACGGGGATTACCTCAAAAAGCGATAAATGGCCCGGTAGAGGGCCATTTTTGGGCTTTAAAAGGGTTTCAAATAAGGCATTCTTGGGCCTAAACAATGATAAGTAGAATAACGGCCGAAATGGTGAAAAGCAAGAAGAAAAAAACGATTGCGAGAAGATAAGGACCCTTCAAAAACCAGGGCTTATACTGGGATATTCTTTGGTCTAGTTCCCTGATATTTTGCCATCTGCTGGCATTTTGGTAAGCCGGGCGCATGGCAATTGATTGACCGGATAATTCTTGACCATTCACGGACAAAAATTTGTTTTCCGGCAGGGAATTGTTCTCCAGGAATAGATTGGCGCTTTTGGCGCCGTCGTAGCGCAGATCCATACAAAATGTCTTGCCTTTGGAATCGGGAATTCTAGCGAACTTGAAATCCTCGGTGTTGCCTGAATCCAAGCCTGTTACTTTGAGCTTTGAGTCGCGTAGCAGGGTGGAGCAGGTTTCGTCATAAATTTTCATTTCCAGCGTGCCGCCTTTTCCAATATCGGAATTTCCAAACAGAACTTTTATTCGCATGAGACCATCGCGCGAAGCGACAAATTTTTGGACAATCATTTGTTCGGTTTTGAGTTTCACTTTTTCGCCTTTTTCAATCGGCCAGTGTGTGTCCGGAAAAGACCAATCGCCCAGGAGCTTCCACAAAATTACCAAAAGCAAAATGGCCGCGGCGAGCAAGAAAATATTTTTAGCGGAAAATTTTCGCATAAAGTTAGAAATAGTAGCGGGGCAAAACCACGTTAAAAATAAGATACAGTGAAAACGAGAACATCATGATGAGACCGGTGAGCAAAGAATTTCGGAAATAATTTTCTCGGCGCAGAAGCATTCCAAGGCCGGTAAAGACCAAAATAATATGTCCGGCCAAATTCGGGAGGAAATATCTGCCGGGCGTGCCAAGAGCCAAACTGCCGGTTTCAATAAAAATTTTCCAATCATACAAACGGATTCCCAACTGCAAAGCAACAATCATCGCAATAAGGAATAGCACATATTTTTTTTCCGGGAGATATTCCGGCCTTTGCTTTTTCGAGAAAAAATACAACCCTAAACCAACGAGAGAAAAAGCCTCAATCAGTTTGATAATGTCGGTGAAATTTTGGGAAAGCCAGTTATCTTCCCAGCCGAGCGATCCCCAATACGTTCTGGAAGAAAGAGCGAATCGGCCCATGGTCAGGCTTTTCCCCAGATATGACTGCAGCGACGAGAATATATCGGTCAAGCTGCCCTTGAAAGGCAATAAAGCTACGAGATTGTAACCCAAATAAGCCGTGACGCGCGGGACTAAAAATCCAAAAACCAGAAGTAGCAAAGGCAAAGCAAGGACGAGTAAGAATTTATTCCGGTGCTTGATTTTTTGGTATAAATGAAAACCGACCAAACCGAGAAAAACCGCGAGCAATACAATCGCCGTTCCCTTGGTGAGCATGCCGAGAGTAATCGAAATAATCATCAGGCTGACATTTTTCCAGTCCAAACCTTTTTTGAGACTCGAAACCGCGCCCCAGGTAAACAATGAAAATATGGGGATGAGCAGGGCGTCATAGTTGATGTTGGTCGTATACATGGAGAGCTTAGGTTGAAAAGCAACAATGGCGGTCAAGATGAGGCTTTCCCGCGGGAGAAACCCGATGGTTCTCATTATTAAATAAGCGAGCAAAACAGCGAGTGTTCCCAGGAGAACCGAAAAAATCCGGACCGAAAAAAAGCGGACTAAGATATTACTTCCGTCCAAAGATTTTTCGATCAAAGAAGCTAATTGATGGTAGAGGCTTTTACCGGCAGTGTCGGGCGGGGAAAGTTCATTATATTTTTTCCAGGACAGCGAATCAATAGTCGTTTCGTTTTTGCCAGAGTATCCGGTGGAATCGGAAAAAGCCGAAGTGTCATACAGTGCGTGGCGGAAAAGATCAAAATCGGCTGCCGCTCCGGCCTCCCGGATCTCTTCGGAAAAATTGTAGTCCGCGATTGTCGCCTTGTCCGGAACAATGGGCCGGGGAGTCATAGGCCAATTTTTTTCTTTCGGTTCGGCTAGAAATTGGACAGAGTTATAATGCCGGGCTTCGTCTTGCCCTGTGAAAATCGGAAAGAGGGTGGTGATAAAAACGCCCTTGAAAAAGAAGCCGGCCAAAATCAGGGCTAAAATAAAACCCGGTTTTTCGCAGAAATCTTTGGCTGATTGAATATTTCGCATAAATTCAGTATACTATAACAAGACGAAAAAAGCACAGATTGACAAAAGATGCAAAATAATATATAATTCCTTTATTGATATTATAATATTAATAAAGGAAATGAATTATTTAGAATTCAGAGAAAAAACTAAAGAATTGCCTTTTTTTGAAACCAAAGAATTGAGGTTAATTCTTGGCGATAAGTTTACTCGCACTACTCTTATTAATCTAAGAAATTGGGTAAAGAAGGGCTATTTATTGATGCTTAGGCGCGGTCTATATATCATCGCCGAGGTTAAAAATAGTGTCGATGTAATGACATTAGCGGCTAAACTTTATTCGCCTTCTTATATCAGTTTGGAAACGGCACTAAGTTTTTATGGAATTATCCCTGAAGCGGTTTTCACCGCAACATCAGTGACAACGAGAAAAACGAAAGGATTTAAAACACCAATCGGAAACTTCAGCTATCAAAAAATCAAAAAAGAAGCTTTCGGAGGGTTTGAGACAAAAAAACAGGGCGCGATTTCCTATAATTTAGCTACTCCGGAAAAAGCCCTGGTTGATTTTTTCTATCTGAATAGGAATATTTTGAATGGCAGCAAGGATCAATTTGGCGGATATAGATTCAACGAGGATTTCAAGTTTGATGAAAAGAAAATGACTAATCTCGCCGCGTCTTTTAAAAACAAAAAAGTTTTGTTTTTAACTAAAAAATTTATTAAATATTATGCTGCCTAGCAAGGATTTTTTCAAAAAATACGCGCAAGAAAAAAATATCCCCTGGCAAGAAAAGAATATTTTGCTGGAGTATCTGCAAACGCAAATTTTGAAAGCACTTTCTTTAAGCGGATATAACGATAAGATTTCTTTCCTGGGAGGAACTTGCTTGCGCTTTGCGCATGGGATCAACCGTTTTTCGGAGGACTTGGATTTTGATCTGCTGAAAAAAGAGGGATTCAAAATTGAAAAATTGACGCAAGAAATCAGCGAAAAACTGAAACTACAGGGATTCGAAATTGACGCCAGAGCCAAAACGAACGAAAAAATCCATACTATTTATTTTAGATTTAGAAATGTTCTTCGGGAATTCGGATTTAGTGTTCCCAAAGACGAGAAAGTTTTGGTTAAATTTGAAATTGATTTTAACTTGTTCAAAAAAATCATCACCGAAACAAAATTTTCTGATAGTTTTAATGAGAGATTCCCAATGCTGGTAAATTCCCTAGAAACTCTTTTTGCCCAAAAAATTATCGCGATTACTTTCCGGCCCTATCAAAAAGGACGGGATTTTTACGATTTAGTCTGGTTTTTGAGCCAGAAAAACATCGAACCGAATTATGAAATTTTGAAAGAAAAGGGGATTAAGATTGAAAATCGACAGGAACTGGTAAAATTTTTAGAAAAGCAGGCTGAAAAAAGCAATTTGAAACAGGCTGCCAAGGACGTGGAAAGGTTCTTGTTTTATCCCGAGCAGGCGCAATGGATTTTGAAGTTGCCGGAATATCTGAAAAGTTTTGAAAATGTTTAACAAATCCAGGTTCGAACCTGACGGAGGGTAAAAATAAAGCAAAAAAGACCGGGCAAGACCCGGTTTTTTGCTGAAATCTTTCAAGGATTGAGTTTTTGACATAAATTAAGTATACTATAGAAAAGATAAAAAGACACATATCGACTAGACTTCGCTTAATATGGTCAAAATAAAGCCTTTTTTAGTTAATCGCATCAAAATATTGAACTAATCGTAACAAAATGTTACAATTAAGGTGCTAAAATGTTACAATAAATTATGGAAATTTCTTCAAGACAAGCGCTGATAATGGAATTTATCAGCAATAATCCAGATACTCAAACGCAAAGCATCAGAGATTATCTGGCCAAGTTATCCGGCGAGGATATCTCCCGAATGACGGTTATCCGAGATGTGGAAATTCTTTTAAAAAACAAATTTATACAAAAGGCCGGTTCAGGTCGTTCAGTCGCCTATAAAGTTACCGCTAAAGGGAAGCTTTTGTCTCCAGTATCCGAATACGAAGCTTATTTTCAAAAATCTCCGGATGAAAGAAGCGGCGCGAAAAAATCTTTTCAATTAGAAGTCTTCAAAAACATGGAATATCTTTTTTCCCAAAAGGAACTTTCCGATCTCGACAAGATTAATTCGGATTACCAAAAAAGAATTTCTAATTTTAGCCCGGTTGCGCTCCGCAAAGAATTTGAGCGACTGACCATTGAATTAAGCTGGAAATCTTCCCAGCTAGAAGGAAACACATACTCGCTTATCGATACTGAAGTGCTTTTGCTGCAGGAAAAAGAAGCGAAGGGGCATAAAAGAGAAGAGGCGATTATGCTTATTAACCACAAAAAAGCGCTTGAATACATCCATGAAAACGCTAAAAAATTCAAAAAAATAACTCTACGTGACATCGAGGATGTTCACTCGCTTATCGTTGATCAATTGGGAATAAAAAGGGGCTTGCGAAAGAACATTGTCGGAGTAACCGGCAGCGTGTATCGTCCGCTGGATAATGAATTTCAAATTAAGGAAGCGATGGAGCAAATGGTAAAAACGGCCAATGAACTTCCCCATCCTTTGCAAAAAACACTGGCTTTTATTTTGCTCTTGTCATATATTCAGCCGTTTGAAGATGGAAACAAAAGAACCGCCCGTCTTTTCGGGAATGCCATTTTGATGGCCAATAATTGCTGCCCGCTTTCATATCGAAGCGTTGACGAAGCTGAATACAAGAAGGCAATGCTGCTGTTTTATGAAAAAAACAGCGCCTGGATGTTTAAGAAAATATTCACCGGACAATTTAAATTTGCCGTTAGAAATTATTTTTTGGCCTAATTTGAGAAGCTGGCCGGATGTTATTTAGGAAGGCGCGGGAGATTAAAAAGACCGGGCAAGACCCGGTTTTTTGCTGAAATCTTTCAATGATTGAATTTTTGGCATAAATTCATTATATTATAACAAGACGAAAAAGGCACATATTAGGCAGATCTCGCTACGGATATACTAAAATTAACTAATTTAGCCAATTGACAATCGTCTAAAAATCGTCTATAATACGACTATATGGCGTAACTAAAATCTAATGTTTAAGCCAAAATATATCATTTCCAGCCGATTATTAGCCAATATCAAGCGAATAACGGAGATTATAACCAACCTGAACAATCAGAGTTTTTCAGGCGTGATTTTGGCAGAAATGGAAAAAAAAGCTCAAGAAATATCCGCTTTTTCTTCCACAAGCATTGAAGGCAATCCGCTGCCATTGACCGAAGTCAAAAGAATTTTAAAAACCAGGCCGGAACATATTCGCGATACTGAAAGAGAAGTTTTGAATTATAATAAGGCTCTGATCGAGCTGAATCGTTTGATAAGCAATAAAAAGCAAGTTTTTGATTTGTCCTTAATTTTGAAAATTCAAAAAACCATTACTAAAGGCTTGATTGAGGATTACCACTGCGGCCATTTGCGGCAAGAGCCGGTTTTTGTTAATAATCCTAAAACCCGCCAAGCCGCTTATCTCCCACCGGAACATTCGGAAATATCCGCTTTAGTGAAAGAGTTGTTTGATTATGTGAATAAAAATGAAAATGTAATTGATTCATTGATTTTAGCCGGCATTTTCCATAAGCAATTCGTCATTATTCATCCATTCATTGACGGCAACGGACGAACCGCTCGCCTGGCAACCAAGGCATTGCTTGCCAAAATGGGATTAAATACCTTCAATCTCTTTAGTTTTGAGAATTATTATAATAAAAATGTCAGTAAATATTTCCAAGAAGTCGGCTTGATTGGAAATTACTATGAAATCAAAGATCGGATCAATTTTACTTCCTGGCTGGAATATTTTACGGACGGAATTATTGACGAATTATTAAGAGTAGAGAAAGAATTGGTCAGAAAAACCGTTTCTCCAAAGGATAAATTAAAAGAATATCATGATAAAGTTATCAGCTACATTAAAAAGCATGGCTACATCAGCGATCGCGATTATGCCAAACTGACCAAGCGTGCCAAACCAACAAGAAACCTTGACTTTAGGAAATTGATAGAACTGGGCATCATTGAGAGAGTGGGCAAGGGCAAGGCGACTTACTATAAATTGAAATAAGCCAATATGCACAACTGGATATATCTTTTTATGCACTAAGTGTTAAAAAAGTTATATATTTACGGAAACAAAAGTTAGGTTGACGCAGCGGAAAATTTTTACTAAAAATCGTTTTTACTTTGTTCAACAATAAAGAAGTGGATACAAAAAAGACCGGGCAAGACCCGGTTTTTTGCTGAAATCTTTCAATGATTGAATTTTTGGCATAAATTCATTATACTATAGGAAGGAGAAAAAGGCGCAGAATGTCAATGTTTTTATTTTTTTATTCAAGTATCTTATAATGGTTTCATACATAAAGAATAAATCTATTTCCATCGCCGAGGTTTTGCATCTAAGGATTTTCGGGCATGAAATGAGTGAGGAGATGCGAAAATTCATCGGGAATCTCGGTATTTCTTTTTTTGGCGGGGCAATTTCTTCTGTCTTGCTGTTTTCCGTTTAGCGGCTTTATAGAATTTAAGAAATTTTAGCTTGATTAAACTAGTTTTATTGGCGTATACTGAGAGGGTTATGAAAAGCCGATTTTAATTTTTTTCACACGAGAAAATATGAAAATTTTGATCGCTGGAGGTGCTGGATTTGTCGGAACACATATGCAGAAATTCCTGGCTGATAAGAAGGAATTTACTTTTCAGGTTTATGATCAGATAAATGGAGATGATACGAGGGATCGTTTCAAGCTTGATAGACTATTCGAGAGCGAAGGATTTGATGCTATTATCAACCTCGCCGCACGTGCTGGTGTCAGAAGAGGAGAGAGTTTCCCAGAAGAATATTTCAGTAGCAATGTCATCGGTCTTGTAAATCTGATCGAAATGGCAGAGAAATGGGGCGTGAAGAAGTTCGTGCATTATTCATCAAGCTCAGTATTCGGCAATGATGAGAAAGTGGCGACGAATGAAGATTATCCGAAGAAACCGAAGTCTATTTATGGTATTACCAAACTTGCCGGCGAACTCCTTCTCCAAAAATCGAAACTTGATTACACTATCATCCGCCCATTCACTATCGTAGGAGAGAACGGCAGGAAAGAAATGGTTGTGTACAAATGGCTCAATCAAATCAAGGCGGGTCGGAAAGCAACATTTTATGGAGACGGAACAACCTATCGAGGCTATACCTATATCCAAGATATGCTTCGCGGCACGATCGAGTGTCTGACGAATCCGAAAGCGAGTAGACAAGACTTCAATCTCGGTGGTGACCAGATCATCACCCTCGAAGAATTGTGGAACATATTCAAAGGATCTTATCCGGAGGCACAGCGAGAAATGCTTCCGATGCCAAACACTGATCAGATGTTTAGTCTGGCTGATGTGAGCAAGGCGAAGGAACTCCTCGGCTGGGAGCACAAGACTGATATCAAGAAAAAAATACAGGAAATGATTGTTTTGTAATTAATAAGAGAAGATTTTCAATGATTTCACCAGTGGGAATAAAACAGAAATTGTTTCTAGTTGTCGAGATTGTTCACCTCCGTATTTTTGGGCATGAAATGGGAGAAGAAATGCGGAAATTCATCGGGAATCTCGGTATTTCTTTTTTTGGCGGGACAATTTCTTCTGTGTTGTTGTTTTCTGTTTCAGTGCTTGCTGGAAGATTCCTTGGCCCAGCTGAGTATGGAAAGTATGCTTTGTACGTAGCTCTCTATTCTTTTCTGACAATCTTTCTTTCATTCGGACTTGAAACCACCATCGTTCGCCTTGCCGCTAACGCGGACAAGGAGAGAAGAAGACGGATTCTCTCCACTTACGCGATATTTTTCTTTGCGAATTCGATCTTCTGGTCCTTTGTTTTTCTTGTCTTCAGCGATTTGATATCCAAATTTTTTGGTTTACCAACAGTATTCATTGTTTTTGCTCTTTTGTTCTCAATGACGAACGCACTCGCTGTTACGATTGAGAACTATTTAAAACTTCTAAATCAATTTATATTCGTTAATGTTGTTCGAGTTTTCCAGGGAATATTCCTGTTGTTTTCGATCATCGCATTATACTTTTTATTTGAAGGATTCTTTTCTCTTGGATGGTTTGTAGCGCTAAATGTGTTCGCCTTGATACTGGTGTTGATAGTGTTTCTGTTTGAA
>PFVN01000025.1 GCA_002790635.1 Candidatus Moranbacteria bacterium CG_4_9_14_3_um_filter_42_9 | reverse complement strand
TCTTTCACTCCAATGAACTACAAGGTGTAGATTTCAAGGATCTGAAAGAAGGAGACGAAGTTCAATTCGAGGTTAGCGAAAGCCCAAAGGGGCCGAACGCTACCAAAGTATCTCGAGTATAAATCAGATATTTGCACAAATCCTCCGGCGCAAGCCGGAGGATTTTTTGTTGTCAGGGAACTTTTTTTGTGTTAAATTAAACTTCAGATAAATAATAACTTTAAATCCATGAAACAACATCCCAGCAAAGAAAGAACATTGGTAATCATCAAACCGGATGGTATCCAAAGATCTCTCATCGGCGAGATCGTGCGCCGTTATGAAAGAACCGGCCTTAAATTGATAGCGCTAAAAATGACAATTCCCTCTGAGGAAATGGCCATTAAGCACTACTATGAAGTCGGGGGTGACGCGTGGCTAGAAGAAGTCGGCCGGAAAGCCCGGGCGGCTTATGAAAAAAAGGGGATGCAATCACCTTTTGCCACTAATATGGAAAACGGCAAGGCAGTGATGATGAGCAATGCGAAATATCTGAGTTCCGGGCCGGTTATCGCTATGATTTGGCAGGGCAACGGCGCGGTCGGCTTGGTACGAAAAATAACAGGCGGAACGGAGCCGCTGACGTCGGATGTCGGCACAATTCGCGGCGATCTAACCCTGGATTCTTATGCAATTGCCGATATGGACAAAAGAAGCGTTCGCAATCTGATCCACGCCTCCGGCAATACGGAAGAAGCGGAAAAAGAAATTCCCATTTGGTTTTCCGGAAAAGAAATTCTGAATTACCGCTTGGCGCAAGAGCAAATTCTTTACGATGTTAATTTGGACGGGATTTTAGAGTAAAAGGACTTTTACTAAGTGGAATAAATAGCAAACTCCAGTGTATTTACATTTAGGCGCCACATTAAGCGTTGATTTAAATCAATGAGCAAAGAGTATAAAATAAATAGTCCTAAATTGGTAAAAATAATAATTGAGGGGGGCGTTGGAGTTCTGCCGACGGACACTCTTTATGGCATTGTCTGCAGCGCGAAGAAAAGAAAATCGGTCGAGCGCGTTTACGAACTCCGGGAGCGCAATCTCAAAAAACCCTCAATAATACTCATTTCAGATATTAAAGATCTGAAATTTTTTAATATCAAACCGGACAAAAGAACCCGTGAAATTCTTTTGAGTGTTTGGCCGGGCCAAGTGAGCGTCATTCTTTCCTGTGCTGGCAAAAAATGCGCCTATCTTCACCGGGGCACCAAAAGTCTGGCGTTCCGACTTCCCGGAAAAAAAGAGCTGGTCGGACTTATCAAAAAGACCGGACCACTTATCGCGCCCAGCGCCAATCTCGAGGGGTTGCTGCCGGCTACAACCATAAAAGAAGCCCATGATTATTTTGAAGACGAGGTGGATTTTTATGTTTCCGGCGGTAAGCTCGAATCACTGCCTTCAACTATCATAGAAATCAAAAAAGGAAAACTTTCGATCAAAAGGCAGGGAGCAGTTGTAATCTGAGTCGTGAAATAATAATATTTTGAAATACTTTTTTTTATGGCAAGATTAAAAGTCGGTTTGATCTTCGGCGGAAAAAGCGGAGAGCACGAAGTTTCGCTCACTTCCGCTTTTTACATTTACAATGCTTTGGACAAGAAAAAATATGACGTTAAGCTCATCGGCATTGATAAAAAAGGGGTGTGGCATACTGGCAGCGTCAAAGAATTGTGGATCAATCCGGGACAAACCGAAATTACCAGACTTAATGTGAAGACGCGGGAAATTACTGCGGTCAATAAAAACGGAAAAGTGTATCTGGTTGATCTGAATAACGGAAAAATCATAACGAACATTGATATATTCTTTCCCATTACTCACGGAACTTTCGGGGAGGACGGATGCTTGCAGGGCTTTCTGGAACTTTTGGGTTCAGCTTATGTCGGTCCCGGAGTTTTGGGTTCAGCGGTCGGAATGGATAAGGACGTAATGAAGAAACTTTTTCGCGACGCGGGTCTTTCAATCGGAAAATTTTATACTTTGCGAACCGGAGAAAAAAATAATTTGGCGCCGATCATAAGAGATCTGAAATTTCCCATTTTCGTGAAACCGGCTAACCTGGGTTCCTCGGTCGGGGTTTCCAAAGCGAAAAACAGAAACGAATTGATGAAGGCGATAAAAGTGGCTTTTCAATACGATACCAAAGTAGTTCTGGAAGAGAATCTGAAAGGCCGGGAAATCGAGTGTTCCGTTTTAGGCAATGAAAAGCCTATCGCCTCAATGCCTGGAGAGATAAAACTCCAAAGCGATTTTTATTCTTATGATGCCAAATATATCAGTCCGGACGCGGCTACACCAGTTCCGCGCGCCGATCTTAAGCCTGAAATAGCTAAAAAAGTTAGAGAAACGGCTATTAAGGTATTCAAAGTTTTGAACTGCGAAGGCATGGGCCGGGTGGATTTTTTTCTGACTCCCAAAAAGCTTTATGTCAACGAGATAAACACACTGCCGGGCTTTACCAGCGTCAGCATGTATCCTAAGATGTTTGCCGAATCCGGCATTCCCTATCCGAAACTTCTGGACAAGCTGATCCAACTTGGTATGGGAAGGAAAAAGAGAAGTGATAAATTGAAAAGAGACTTTATAGCATAATCAAAAAAACGAAAAAAGACCTAGCAAGGGTCTTTTTTAGAAGCTTCTATTTTGCTTTGTTCATGGTCTTTAGGCAACGCGTACAAACTTTTTTTCTGATGCCGCCAATTTTTTTTGACTGAAGATTTAGGGAAAATTTCCGCCGGGTGGCGATATTGGAATGACTGCGGCTGTTTCCGCTTTGGGGGCCTTTCCCGCAAACATCACAAACTCTACTCATAATCATGAATCATGAAGCATATCACACGAAACAAGACCAAAGCTTGTTGTATGTTTCATGTTTTATGTTACATAGATAATAGTTGATTAGTAACAGAATTTAGAGTATCATGGAAATGTATTTTTAGCAAGAAACTTATGCTGAATGAGGTAATTCTCATTATATTTTATTTCCTAATTCTGATTTATTCTATCATTATCCACGAAGTGGCGCACGGCGTCATGGCCTTGTGGCTCGGGGACAATACGGCTAAATACGCGGGGCGGATCAGCCTTAACCCGTTTAAGCACATCGATCCGTGGATGACCATTATGGTGCCATTTCTCATGCTGGTGATGACTGGCGGGCGTTTGGCTTTTGGGGGCGCGAAGCCCGTGCCATACAATCCATATAATTTGCGCAATCAGAAGTGGGGTCCGGCGCTGGTGGGTATGGCGGGTCCGGCATCCAACATTTTGTTCGCCTTGACTTTTGCCATCGGAGCAAAACTAATAAGCATACCGACGGCTATCAAGATCGATATCATAAACAATGTTCGTCTGGCTGATTGGAGCGTTCTGTCAACAGTCATTGCTGGCTCTGCTGGGTCTATATTTTTTACTCTTTTTATCATTGCTATTTTTTGGAATATTCTTTTGGCAGTTTTCAATTTGATACCCATTCCTCCATTGGACGGGTCGAAGCTACTGTATGCGTTAGTTCCAATAAAAATTGAAACCATGGCGATCATGGAGCAATTCGGATTTGCCTTTCTTCTAATATTGGTTTTGCTTTTTCCGGGGCCGCTAAGCTTGGTTCTCAATTTTTTCTGGCTGTTATTCTTTGGTCTGACCCTTTAGGATTTTTGACCACGGAGTGAGTTTTCGAGCAGCCTCGACGAGTTTAGGCGGGCTGTCCCATTCAGGCGGGATTAAAAATACGAAAGCTGAAAAGTTACTATGGGTTTGACACTCTTTCAAAAATCCTTTATTATTATTTTGCTAGTTCGCTAGCGGTTTTTATTTGATTTGGATTATGCCGATACCGCAACCAATTCCGGGTAGAATTTTGCAGTAACGTAAAGTTTTATCAACGGAGTCGCCTGCGACTCAACTTGAGAAAATAATAATAAGTTTAATTTATGAATTGGTGCGGGATTGTGCATTTTGTTGCCACTCGTGCCTCGCGGACAAAATGCCAACGATAAACCAATTAAAAAAACGATCAAGAAAAACCGCGGTCAAAAAAACCAAGACGCCGGCTTTTAAAAATGTTTTCAATGCTTTGAAGAATAGGCCGATCGGTACTGAAAGTCCTTTCAAGAGGGGAGTCTGTTTGAAAGTGAGCACCACCACTCCGAAAAAACCGAATTCGGCACTCAGAAAAATTGCGCGGGTGCGGCTCACTAACGGTATGGAAGTCACGGCCTACATTCCTGGCGTCGGCCATAATCTTCAGGAACACTCTATTGTGGTTATTCGCGGTGGCAGAGTCAAGGATCTTCCCGGTGTGAGATATCACATCGTTCGGGGAGTTTTGGACAGCGCCGGAGTAACTGATCGGAAAAGAGGCCGCAGTAAGTATGGAGCAAAAAAAGCGAAGAGCAAGGAATAAATCCCATAACCAATAACCCAAAACCCGCAACCTAAAACCAAGATTAAGTTATATAAAAATCAGGTTCTAGGCTCCGGGTTACAAGTTTCAGGAATTTTATGCCGCGACGCAAAAGAATTTTTAAAAAGAATTATAAACCGGACTCACGTTACGGCAACTTATTGGTGAGCAAATTTATCAATAATATCATGGAGCGGGGCAAGAAAACGGCCGCTGAAAAAATAATGTATGAAGCTTTTGATATTATCCATGAAAAGACCAAGAAAGGCGGACTGAATATTTTTGAACAAGCTTTGAAAAATGTTGCGCCTTTGGTTGAGCTTAAATCACGCCGAGTCGGCGGAGCCAACTATCAGGTGCCGATTCCCGTTTCGGGCGAAAGAAGGACTACTTTGGCTATCCGCTGGATCAAAGCTGCGACCAAAGCTAAAAAAGGCAAAAAAATGGCGGAAAAATTGGCGGAAGAATTCATTGATGCTTCTAACAAGACCGGAGCTTCGATGAAAAAAAGAGAAGATGTCCATCGCATGGCTGATGCCAACAAGGCGTTTGCCCACTTTGCGTAAAGCAAATTTTAAATTATAAATTTGAAATTTTAAATCAATTTTTAATTACTAAATGTTCAAATTATTTAAACTCTATTCATTTGGATTTCAATTAAAATTTAAAATTAAAAATTTAAAATTCAAGCATGTCCAGGCAATATCCAATCGAAAAATGTAGGAATATCGGTATCATCGCCCACATCGACGCCGGCAAGACGACTGTTACCGAGCGCGTTTTATTTTACACCGGCATCACCCACAAGATCGGAGAAGTGCATGAAGGTGAGGCCACGATGGACTGGATGGAACAGGAAAAAGAACGCGGCATCACCATCACCAGCGCGGCTACAACTTGCTTTTGGAAAGAACACCAGATCAACATTATTGATACTCCCGGGCATGTGGATTTCACGGTAGAGGTGGAACGATCGCTCCGGGTTCTGGACGGCGGGGTAGTTATTTTTGACGGCAAAGAAGGTGTGGAACCACAATCCGAAACTGTCTGGCGGCAAGCTGATAAATATAATGTCCCAAGAATTTGTTTTATAAATAAAATTGACAAAGAAGGTGCGAATTTTTATTTTTCTCTTAAAACCATTTGGGATCGGTTGACCCCCCACGCGGTCGCTGTCCAAATTCCCATCGGGGAAAGAGGCGGGTTTGAAGGGGTCGTAAATCTCATGGACATGAAGTCCTATACTTTTTCCGGAGATATGGGAGAAAAAGTTGTTGCGGGCGAAATTCCAGCCGAACTTCTGGGCAAAGCTAAAGAATGGCGAGAAAAAATGGTGGAAAAAATTGCTGAAAATGATGAAAGTTTAGTCGAAAAATATTTAAGCGGCATTGAAATATCGGAAGTCGAATTGAAAAAAGCTCTCCGCCGGGAAGTGATTGCGGGAACAGTGGTTCCGGTTCTCACCGGCACTGCGCTTCGCAATAA
>PFVN01000017.1:13772-13914 GCA_002790635.1 Candidatus Moranbacteria bacterium CG_4_9_14_3_um_filter_42_9 | reverse complement strand
TTATAACAACTATGCTGAACTGGGGCACCGGGAGGTGGTCGAGATAACGTACGACCCGGCCCGGGTGGATTACCCGACTCTAGTGGAATATCTGATCCGGCACAGCGATCCGACCGATCCGGACGGTTCTTTCAATGATCGC
>PFVN01000017.1:0-13759 GCA_002790635.1 Candidatus Moranbacteria bacterium CG_4_9_14_3_um_filter_42_9 | reverse complement strand
CGCCGGCGGTTTATTATGCCGATGAAAAAGAGAAGGCAGAAGCGCTTTCGGTGATAAAAAAGATCGATGAGCGGAAAATTTTTGCCCGGCCGCTCGCGCTCCATGTTTTGCCCCGGGAAAAATTTTGGCCGGCGGAAGCGTATCATCAGGATTATGCCCGCAAGAATCCGATCCGCTATAAATATTACCGCCGCGGTTCCGGACGCGACGCCTTCATCCAAAAATATTGGGGAGGCAATGTGTTCCCGGAAGATACCGAAGCGTTAAGGCGGGAACAGGCAGCGGCGGTCCTCGCCGCGCAAGACGGCTCGTGGAAAAATTATGTTAAGCCTAGCCGGGAAGAACTCCAAAAAATGCTTATCCCGCTCCAATACAAAGTTACCCAGGAAGAGGGCACGGAAAAACCTTTTGACAATCTCTACGACGCTAACCAAGCCGAAGGATTATACGTGGATGTCCTGTCCGGCGAGCCGCTTTTTTCGTCCGTTGATAAATACGATTCGGGAACCGGATGGCCATCGTTTGTCCGGCCCATCTTCCGGGGCGCCGTCGTGGAGAAAGAAGACCGGGGATTTTTCACCACCCGCGTCGAAATCCGCAGCAAGTACGGGGACAACCATATCGGCCATGTTTTTCCGGACGGCCCCGCGGACCGGGGCGGATTGAGGTATTGCATGAACTCGGCGGCCCTGCGCTTTGTTCCCAAGGCCGAGCTGGAAAAGGCAGGCTATGGCGCTTATATTAAAGATATTAAATAAGGCATGAAAGAAATATTCCTGACGGAGACCGAGATCGGTAAGGAGCGCCTCAGTGGTGGCGGGCAGAATAACTCTCGCTTATTTTGGCATATTCTATGAAAAAAAAGCCGCAGCAATTTGATGTTATCGTCATCGGGGCAGGATCCGGCGGATTGAATATCGCCGGCTTCATGAACCGGGTCGGTTTGCGGGTGCTGCTGATCGACAAGGAAGACCGAACGATCGGTGGCGATTGCCTGAATTTCGGCTGCGTGCCGTCCAAGGCGCTGATCCATGTCGCGCGCCTTATTCGAGCCGGCCGCCGGGCGGAGCGTTTCGGAATGAGCGGTTCCGGCGAGATCGATATGAAAAAAGTCATGGGTTACGTGAATGACAAAAAGGAGATTATCCGCCAAAAAGAAAACGCGGCCTATCTGAGAAATCTGGGAATGACAGTCGTCTTGGGAAAAGCTTCTTTTGCCGGACTTCGGACAGTCGAAGTGAACGGCGCCCGCTATCGTGGCAAAAAGATCGTCATCGCGACCGGTTCACGGCCGCGCCATTTGGATATTCCGGGGATCGAGTCGGTCAAGGTGTATAATAATGAAAACATTTTTTCTATCCGATCAACGCCCAAAAAAATGGTGGTCGTCGGAGCCGGGCCGATCGGCGTTGAGATCGGCCAGGCGATGGTTGCCTTCGGGTCCGAAGTGACGATCATCGGCTCCAGACTGCTGGGCAAAGAAGACCCGGAGATGGTGGCGCCGCTCAAAGAAGCTCTGGAGCGAGACGGAGTGAAGCTGCTCTTGGGTTATCGTCCGGTCAAGGTAGAAGACGGAGGGACGCTCGTAATTCGCAACGAGCAAGGCGAAGAGCAAAAAATTCCTTTTGATATGCTGTTTGAGTCGATCGGGCGGAAATTTAATTTCAGCGAGCTTGATCTCGAAAAAGCCGGAATCGCGGTAGACGAAAAAGGAAAATTAGTGATCGATGAGTGCCTGCGCACTACCAACCGGAATGTTTTGGTCTGTGGCGATGCGGCGGGCGGGCATATGTTCACCCATGCGGCGGAATTGCACGCGGCAGTCATCATCAAGAATTTTTTTTCACCTTGGAAAAAGAAACTGGACACGGACGCGATGGCTTGGGTGACATATTCTTCTCCGGAGATCGCGACATTCGGATTGAGTGAAAGAACTTTGCAGGCACGTAGAGTCGCCTATGAGGTTGTCGCTAAGGATTTTTCCGAGAGCGATTATGCCATCGTTAATGATGATACTTCGGGGAAGATAAAACTTTTGCTATCGCCCAAAGGGATCATTTTGGGCGGCAGTATCGTGGCTTCTAACGCCGGAGAGCTGGCGCAGGAACTGATGCTGGCGCAAAGCAACGGGATCAAGATCAAAGCTTTTATGAATAAGGTGTATCCATATCCCACCGCGGCCAGGATCAACCATTCTTTGGTGCTGGATCATATGAGCAAGAAACTCACCGGTCCGATAAAAAAACTTTTACGTCTTCTGTTTCACTGATTTGCATTGAAGATAAATCAGCCATTTCGACAAAGAAATAGAAACAGCCATTCTCCGACTTTCTTAGCGGGCCTTCAACAGCTTGACGAATGATCGAAGCTGATATATGATACCAGGTCAGTTTTTTGATTAAAAAATAGAGAAAGGAGGAGGAAGAGTATGGCGCTGTCTTGCAGTATGGGATTGGTGTTGAGACAGGCTCAGTCTTTGCGCGCGTCTTTTGGGGAGGCGTTCGGGGATATTCCGGTTTATTCACTCCACCGAATCAAAAACCTTTTGCAGAAGTGCCCCATCGGCATCAGCAAGGAACTCAACGAGATGCTCATCCGGAATATTCTCAGAGCCAACCAGGAATATAAGACGGACTCGGAGAACGACTGGAATTGCCTGATCAGCAATAATCTGGTGGATGTTTTTGAACGGATGGACGAAGATGTTTCTGATGTTATCCAGGGCGTCATGAACTGTCCGCAAGAACTCCAAGGAGCAATGGAGGCGATCAGGACAAGGTTTCAGAAAGAGTGGGATCAGAACTTCGGGATGATCAAACAGTGGTTCTTGGTCCACTATGATGAGCTTCTGTATGTCACGGATAAGAAAATTCCGTGGCCGATCATCCAGCGTCTGCGCTCCGGCCTGGGGCTTTGGATCGCCAAGCAGGGAAACATCTTCGAGATGGATATCAATCAGGCGGTCATTGAGGTGGCCAAAGAAACCGGAGCTGGCGAAAGCTTCCAAAACTTCGAAGAGGCCTGGAAAGCGATGGGAGGAGCAATTTTCAAACGCAAGAACTTCTAGCCTTACAAAGGGCGACTGGACACCAGCCGCCCTTTTCTTTTGGTGGTATAATAAAATTAACATCATAAAACCCGTCGGGGATCAAGTTGAAAATATGAGCTTCGAAAAACCTCCAAAATTTATAAAAGATTTTTCTAAGGATCAATCCCAGGAAGAACGCAGCCAGACTGCCGCCGAGATCCGGGCCAAAAGGACGGAATATTTATCCGGCAAAAAAGAAAAGCAGGAAGAGCAACGCTCTTTGCAGGAAGGACAAAGCGAGCGGCAAGCCGAACTCAATGAACAGCTGGCTGCCTTAGAGCAACTGGAAGCGCGCATCGAGGAGCTTTCCTCGTCCGGAGTGCAAAAAATATGAACTATTTCAAACTGCGGCGGGCTCGGGCCGATATCGCGCGTGGTCGGAAAACTTACGAGGAGTTGCAAACCGAGCTGGCCAGCGCCGCGCTATCAGGTCAGGAAATTCCGGCGACTCTCGAGAGCAAAGACGCGTTCCCGCAGATGGAAGAGGCCAAAAAAATGATCTCCCGTTTTTATGCCGATCAGAAAAAGAAATGGGCGGAGAGCGACTATTCAAAAGAGGATATTGAAAAAAATTTCACGGAAGAACATCTAGCCTCGCTGTCTATGGATGATTACGCGCTCCTTATGCGCCGCTTTCCCGGGGAAATGGTGACGCACGTCACTCGCCAGGGCGTGCGCGACCACACTGGACATTTCTGGCATACAGGGGGAGAAGGCGAATACTGGGAAGGTTTCAAGAAAATCGCGGCGGAGGGACGATTGCGTTCAGCCCTTTCACTTCATATGATAGGGCAGGAAAAGAAAGAGGCCATTGCTTCGTATTTACACCTTGAGGATACTCCGACAGAAGAAGAAGCCATGGAAAATCTCCACCAAGAAACCGATCCAGAAAGGTTGCATAGTCAAAGCAGCTACGTTGATTCAGCCGCAATCCATTTTGCGGCGGAAGAAGTGGCGGATATTTATTACGGTTCGGAAAAGGGCAATGAGATATTCATGGCCTATCCTTCTGCTCACATCGCTTCACAATATCATTTTCGAGGGCAGCTTACGGAGAGCGGAGGAGGATATTGGAATGATCAGTGGATCATGGCTAATGAGGAACACGGCATGGACATAAACGCCGGAATAGTGTTTATTCCCAAGGAAGCCGAAGTGGGAAGGCACACCGGTTCCCGGTACGAGCTGGATGAAAACAGAAAGCCGATTGTCAATCAGGATTTTTTAAATGCTCTCCAAGCATTCTCTGACTCGCCGGGTTTTGCAAGTTTTTCCAGTGAAATAATGGAAGTCACAGGCAAGGGCACCGCGGGATCCTTGGGCGATCCGGAAAAGCTTGCTCCTTTTCGGACTCGCTTGGAAAGAGAATTTGGCATGAAGGATAAACATTTGCAGGATGCCGCCATGAATTATCAAGCTTTGTTCAGCCTCAAAGTCAATAAAGACAGTTTAGCAACGAGTGGAAAACCCGAATCAAAACTGTACTGGGAAAAAGAAATCGCTTCGACTCTTGGGTTAGCGCTCAAGCGGGAAGGAATATATTATAGAGAAGCTGGAGATAAGGTAGCCTCTGAAGATTATTGGGAGGAATATTTCAAAGAACATCCGGAACAGCGCCCGTCAAAAGTTGTCTATTACAAAGGCAATGATCCAACTAGGGCGCTTGGAGAATGGAAAAAAGCGAACGGTATAAGGAAAAAAAGTGAATCAGGGAGTGAAAAGCATTTGGGATTTGCAGAAAACCGATTTGATGAAAAAATTAGCATATATCAAGAAAAATCCAGTCGATTCCGGAGCATTGCGGAAGCAGTCATCCGTGAATACTACGCGGGGAAATCCAAGCCGCGAGAAAACGAGGAACCCAACAAGCCTGAATAATTGGTTGCTGTGGCACCTTAATTACGTAATTAATTCCGTACAGAATAATGGGAAAACAAAACCCTGAAAAAAAGAAAACCCACACTCTCATCATTTCCGATCTGCATTTGGGAACGAGTGTCAGTCAGCCGGAAAAAGTCCTGGAACTTCTGAAAAGCTACTCCTTCCGGAAACTGGTGCTCCTCGGCGATATTTTTGACAGTCTGGATTTTCGCCATATCCCGGAAAACACCCGAGAGCTTATCATCTACATCGGCAAGATCGCCGGAGAAAAAAAAGTCCGGTGGGTGATCGGTAATCATGACCACGCTCTCTCTGATGCTTTGGCGTCTCTCATGAACGCCAAAATTTATGAAGTTTACGAATGGCAAGTGGACGGGAAAAAATATCTGGCCATTCATGGTCATCAGTTCGACCGCTTCCTAATCAACAATACTTTTTTAAGTTATCTGGCCAGCAGAATATATAATTTCATCCAAAAAATCGACGGTGACAAAAACACCATCAGCCATTTCTTAAAAAGAAAGAGCAAGGGATGGCTCCGGTTGTCCGAGAAAGTCGCCCGCTCAGCATTGCGTTTCGGGCAAAAACGCGGAGCGGATTATGTTTTCTGCGGCCATACTCACAAGGCGCTGGAAAAAAGCTCGAACGGCACCAAATATTTCAACGCGGGCTGCTGGACGGATACGCCGGAAAATTATATCACCATCGATCGGGGGGATATCCGGCTGCATAAATTTTGATTTATTTTAAAATAGCAATATAATCATTGCACAGTAAACAAGGGAAGACATATGGATAAAAAAAATTTAATTTTTTTAGATACTGAAACTACCGGCACGGGGCCGGATGGGCGGTTGTGCCAGATCGCGTATAAGTTCGACGGTCTAGAAGCAGTCGGCCTGTTTAAGCCGCCGGTGCCGATTGAGATAGAAGCCATGTCAGTCGCGCACATCACTAATAAGATGGTGGCGGACAAAGAGCCTTTCATCGGTTCCAAGATGCATAAAGACCTGGAGCGGATTTTGGCGGACGACAACATTCTGGTGGCGCATAATGCGCGCTTTGACGCGGACATTTTAGAGCGCGAAGGAGTAGCAGTATCAAAAATTATTGATACTTTCAAAATTGCGCACCATTTAGACACGGAAGGAAAAATACCTAAATATAACCTGCAATATCTGCGCTACTATTTTGACTTGGAAATTGAGGACGCGCCGGCGCACGACGCGCTCGGAGATGTGCAAGTGACGGAAAAAATTTTTGATCATCTATTTTCCGAGCTGGCAAAAACGCACGAAAGCGAAGAAAAAATAATTGAAGCAATGCTGGAAATTTCCGCTCGGCCGCTTTTGTTCAAAAAATTTAATTTCGGTAAGTACAAAGATCGGAAAGTCAGCGAAGTGGCCGCGGAGGATGCCAGTTATTTAGCCTGGCTCCTGAACGAGAAAATCATGGCGCGGGAGCGGGGCGAAGAAAATGACGAGAATTGGATATATACCTTGGATTATTATTTGAATCCGAAATAAATGTATTATCTCTACATCCTTGAATGCGCGGACAAGACTTTATATACCGGCATCACCACCGACCTGAAAAGAAGGGTCGCCGAACATAACAAAAATAAATTGGGTGCGAAATATACGGCGGCCCGCCGACCGGTAAAAATCGTTTATTCGAAAAAATTCCAGAACCGCTCAGCTGCCTCCCAGGCCGAAGCCCGGGTTAAAAAAATGACCCGGCTCGAAAAAACAGAGCTGGTCAATAGAAAAAATTTAAAATTTAATCATATAAATCTATGGAAAAAATAAAAGTCGAACAGCACGGCTTCACCCCGCACCAACTTTATAAATTTTATTTTTTTCAACAAACGATTAGATATTCTTTAATAACTTTGTAAAAATAAATTTTTGTAAAAGTTGGTGTATGGGCGAGCCATGTTCTCCTGGTTTGCGGGGTGGCTGTTCACGCTGGGATTTCTCCACCTGGCGTTTTGGCAGGGATTATTGACTATCGTGCTCGGCCATACCATATCGGCTTGTCGGTCAGCATTCTAGTACAACGCTAAATCTTCCCTAAGCCGGCCGCAAGGCCGGTTTTTTGTCGTCGGAAAAGGCCAAAAATTGGTGAAATTGAATCACAATTCTATTGTAATATTCTCCATAACTACTTTAAATAATCACATGAAAAAAGAGCTTATAATAAAGCGCGTTTTTAATGCCCCAGTCGAGCGTGTCTGGAGGGCCTGGACCGATCCGGAAGAAGCCAAGAAATGGTGGGGGCCGAAAGGCTTCACAGCACCTGTTGTTGAGATCGATTTTCGCGTAGGCGGAAAATATCTCTACTGCATGCGAGGAGCAGCGACTTCCGGCGGAAAAGAGCAAGATTTCTGGAGCACGGGCGTCTATCAAGAGATCACTCCGCTGGAGAAGATCATTGTAATCGACAGTTTCTCGGATGAAAAAGGCAATGTGGTCCCGGCCACGCACTATGGTATGAGCGCTGATTTCCCAAGGGAAATGAAAGTGGTAGAGATATTTGAGGCACAAGGCGACATGACTAAATTTACTTTGCGGCATAAAGGTTTTCCCGCGAATGATATTGAAGGGGCGCGAGCAGGCTGGAATTCGTCGTTGGATAAATTGGCTGAAAGTCTCGAAGGCCAAAAAGAAAGAGCCGGTGTCACTTTTGAGTCGTTTACATCCGAAGAGAAATAATAATAGCGCATCACATCGTAAAGCATAAAGGAGGTGAGAATTATGTTAAATCTAAATTCAACTTTAGTTTTTTCCGAGCAGCCTAAAAAACTGGCGGATTTCTACCAGAAGATTTTTGGGAAAAAACCTGACTGGTCGGAGGGCAGTTGTTTTGGTTTCATGGTCGGCCAGGGATCTTTTACTACCTGTCCGCATGACAAAGTTCATGGCCAAAACGCAAATCCCGAAAGGATGATGTTCAATTTCGAGACGAAAGATGTGGAAGGGGAATTCGAAAGGATCAAAAAAATAGGGGCAACTGTAATAGCGAAGCCTTACGGTCCGGCGGAAGATCCCAAAGCGCGAATCGCGACATTTGCCGATCCGGATAACAACTACTTTCAGATCGCAACGCCCTGGGAGATGTAATGAAGCGTATGGTTCACGGGCTGTTTAACCAAAAGACTTAACCGAGGAAAATCTTCGGGAGTCTTTTGTGTTTATGCGCCCAAAAACACATGCCGGTCGTATTAATAGCATATGGAGAAGAAAATTATCCAAATTTTCAAAAACCTGCCTGATTTAGAGCCAGCATCGAGGCTGGAGGGCTTTATTCTAGCCAAAATTGCGCGGGAGCAAAACAAGCTGATTCGCGAAAAAAAATTTTTGGTTTGGACCGGACTTTTCGGTTCAGCGTTGGCGGCTGTCTACGCCATTTCGGTTTTTGTGCAGGAAATCTGGCAATCTGATTTTTGGCGAATCGCAACACTAGCCTTTTCAGATGTAAATATAATTGCCAGGAATTGGAGAGATTATGCTTTTTCAATGCTGGAAACATTCCCGGCGATGCATGCGGCCATCTTGCTCGTACCGGTTTTTGTTTTACTAATATCCCTCAATGCCTATTTTAACTTGGTCAATAATAATAAGCACCATCACGTTTAATCATTAAAAAATAATTTTATGGATACAGCAAACTCAACAACGCCACAAGCTTCCAAGCCGGAAGAAAACCAAAAACCAAAAACCAAAAATTTAAAAACTGCTGCGATTGTCGTTGGTAGTCTTTTCGCAATTCTTGTAATTTTTGCGGCTGGCGTAGCGGTGGGTCTCAAAAAAGCTAGATTTTCTGCGGATTTCGGCAGAAATTATGAACGCAATTTTCTGGGATCACGCTTTGACCAAGACCGCGGCATGCCGGGCCGGTCGGGTCCCATTGGTGGAATGATGAGAGAATTTTCAGGGCGTGATTTTCGCAATGCCCATGGGATTTCCGGAACGATAATTTCCATAACGGAAAACAACTTGATAATTAAAGACCGGGACAACAAAGAAAACACGGTAGCTGTTACTGACAAAACTGTAATTAAGAAAGGTCGTGATAATGCGCAATTAAGCGACTTAAAACAGAACGACCAGGTGGTCATTATCGGAAAGCCGGGTGACAACGGAGTTATCAACGCGGACTTGATCCGAGTGTTTAATAATCCCATAAATAATTAACATGACCAAGAAGAAATATCTTTGGGGAGCAATTATACTTTTGATAATTGGATCGGGTTATTATTGGTATAAAAAAACTCATCCGGCGAATAAGCAAGCGCAATATGTTACTGTCACGGCGGAAAAAGGAACACTCAGTACTTCAATAACTGGATCGGGCAATATCATTGTTGACCAGCAGGCCAACATTGATCCGACGATTACCGGAACTGTCTCTAGTCTGGCTGTAGCAATCGGAGACCCAGTGGAAAAAGGCCAAGTTCTTTTTAACATTGTCAATGATCAGCTGGGGGTGAGTGTTTCCCAGGCGCGGTCGTCGTATCAGTCGGCATCAAGCTCATTTGAATCGGCATATTCCACTAAAAAATCCGCCCAAGCCAGTTATATTTCCACTAAAAAATCATCCACTTCGACACACGCCGACAAGGTGGCGGCTCAGGCAAAAATAGACGCAGCCGAGGCGGGAATGGTTTCCGCGCAACAGGGAGTCAATTCAGCTCTAGCTAATCTTAATTTTCAGAGAGGACAGGCTGGGAAAAGAGCAGTGACCGCGCCCATCAGCGGAACGGTCAACGCGGTGAATATTAAAAATGGTGATGATTTAAGCAAACTCTCTTCGGGCAGCTCCCGGCAAGTCCCGATGATCATCGGGGACTTGGGAACACTCAAAGCTCAGGTTCAAATCAATGAAGTGGATGTGCCGAATGTGCAAATTGGTCAGAAAGCCACAATGACTTTCAATTCTGTGGCGGAGCTGACGGTTACCGGGAAAGTGGAAAAAATTGATTCATTGGGCACTATTACTCAGGGAGTCGTGATTTATAACGCGACTATTGGCTTTGACACGCTGGATCCGCGCATCAAACCGGGCATGAGCGTTTCCGCTGCTATAATTACCGATGTCAAACAAGACGTGATCATTGTGCCCAACAGCGCGGTCAAAACGCAAGGCAATAATAATTACGTAGAAATTTTGAATGACGGCAGAGCGCCGCAGCAAGTGACAGTTGAAATCGGCGCTGCCAATAATACCGACACGGAAATAGTGAGTGGCATCAATGTAGGCGACAAAGTCGTTACTCGTACTATCAATCCGAACGCGCCGACCGCAACCAGCACGCAAGGTCAAGGCGGCGGTGGAGGATTTGGCGGCGGAGCGCTCCGCGGATTGCGTTAATTTATGATTGAATGTAAAAATCTTTATAAAACCTATATTAATGGCGACGTGGAAACCCAGGCGGTCTGCGGCATTTCCTTCAGGATCGAAAAAGGCGAAATGGTGGCCATCATCGGCCCTTCTGGATCAGGCAAGTCTACGCTCATGCATATTTTAGGAGCACTAGACACGCCGACCAGCGGGCAATATTTTTTGGATGGCCAGGGGGTTTCCAAATTGAATGATGATGAGCTTTCCGATTTGCGGCGGAACAAAATCGGCTTTGTCTTCCAGTCCTTCAATCTTTTGCCGCGTACAACTGTACTCCGAAACGTTATGCTGCCGCTGCTTTTTACCGGCGTATCCGAAAAAGAAAAAGAGGGCAGGGCGCGCGAAGCCCTGAAGTACGCCGGTATGGAAGAAGATAAATTTTTTAATCTTTCCAATCAGTTGTCCGGCGGCCAGATACAGCGGGTGGCAATCGCCAGGGCCCTGATAAACAATCCGGCGATAATTTTGGCGGACGAGCCGACGGGTAACTTGGATACGAAAACAAGCCACACTGTCATGCAGGCGTTCCAAGAGCTGAATAAAAAAGGGCACACGATTATTTTGATTACTCACGAGATGGAAATCGCCAATTTTGCAGAGCGCATCATTTCCATTCGTGACGGGGTCATCGAAAGCGACAGGAAAAATAGCCAATAACTTCTTACCAGCTCCAAATTTATGTTGAAAGACTTATTAAAAGAAATATTTTGGTCACTCTCGGCGAATAAGGTCAGGTCGGGTCTGACAATTTTGGGCATTGTCATCGGCATCGCTTCAGTGATCACCATGGTGGCCATCGGACAAGGAGCGCAGAGTTCGATCGAAAGCAGTATTCAGGCGATCGGATCGAATTTGATCATGGTCAGTCCCGGCGCGCAACGCACCGGAGCGGTGAGCGGGGGCCAAGGAAGTGCGCAAACATTGACCGTCGGAGATGCTGATGCTATCAGAATCGAAATTCCAAACGTGAAGGCCATAGCGCCGGAAGTGTCCCGGCGGTATCAGATCAATGCAAAAGGGAGCAACACCAATACTCAAGTTATCGGAACAACCACTGATTATCTTACGGTAAGAAATATAACTATAGACTTTGGAACTTTTGTGACGGAACAACAAATCAAAAGTTCGGCAAAAGTTGCCATTTTGGGTCCGACAGTCCGGGATGATATTTTTGGCGTAGGTGCAAATCCCATTGGGCAAACGATCCGCATTAAAAATGTTGATTTTGAAGTCATCGGAGTGACGCTCACGAAAGGCGGCACCGGTTTTGCTAATCCGGACAACTCCGTTTATGTTCCGCTTACCAGCGCTCAGCACTTCTTGTCAGGGGACACTTTTGTCACTTCTATAAGTGTGGCGGCCAGTGATCAAAATTCAATGGTGGCAGTGCAGCAGCAAATAAATGATCTGCTCCTGAAACAGCATAACATCTCCGATCCGCTCATGGCCGACTTTAGTTTGGTCAATCAAGCCGATATCATTGCAACCGCTTCAAGCATCACCGGAACATTTACATTGTTGCTTTCTTCCATTGCCGGTATTTCTCTTTTGGTCGGTGGCATCGGGATTATGAATATGATGCTCACAACTGTCACTGAGAGGACTCGTGAAATCGGACTCAGAAAAGCAGTGGGAGTTCGGAAGATCTATATCAATTTGCAATTCTTGGCCGAAGCGGTGCTGCTGACTTTTCTCGGCGGAGGCATGGGAATCTTTCTGGGCTGGATGGCATCGCTCCTGGTGTCCAAATTTGTTCCCCAGCTCGCCACGCAAGTTTCTATTTCGGCGATTCTGCTGGCCTTTGGTGTTTCAGCGGCGGTGGGAATTATTTTCGGATCTTATCCGGCGCGGAGAGCGGCGAATCTGAGTCCGATTGAGGCTCTCCGTTATGAATAAATTGTTATTTCACGCCGGGTTATCAGGAAAATATTTTGCTTTTTTTAATTCTGCTGCCGATGGCTATGCAAGGAACTTCCGAACTGCTCTTGGAAGTCAGACATCAGTTGCCAGAACTCAGGCGGGAAAGTTATTTTGTTCATTCGCAAATTGTTGTTGGCGTGCTGATTTTTTTATTGATTATCTTCGGGCGCTTGTTGATAAAATTCTAAACCAAAGCCGGAATGCTCCGCGGGGGAAATAATTCAGGGAACCGCCGGGGACCAGCCGGACCAGGATAAAATCCGGGCCGAGCCGGGAACACGGGTTTCAATCGTAGCGCTGGCGGCGGAGATTTTGTCGCCGGAAATATTATCTCCAAAGATGAAAAAAGTATCACCGTAAAATCACCGGATGGCAGCTCGAAAATAATTTTTTTTGATTCAACAATGGTCGGCAAAACGACCGAAGGTTCTGTTGCGGACTTGACCACAGGTGAGGAGGTTATGGTCAATGGCAAGGGTAATCCGGACGGAATCGTGACCGCCCAAAATATCCAGATCTGGCCAAGTAATTAAAAATAAATTAGAGAGTAATATAAAACATCCCAATGAGGGATGTTTTATATATTCAAATAAACTACAGACTAGGCAATTCGGACGGAAAATCTTCCTGAGAGGGGAGGCTTTCTCTCAATTCTTTTGACTTTTTCTCCCACTCCGCGCCTTCCCGGTTTATTTTTTCAACATTCTCCTTGAGTTGTTCAATATTCGGACCCTTTTTTTGTATCTCATTTTTTATTTTCCTGGCCCCCCACCAGCCCAAGGCGCCCAGCGCTATGAACCCGAGGATGGCAATTCCCAGGCAGCTGCCCAAGAGCCAGGCCCAAACATAACTTTTCTTCGGTGTAGCTGCAGGAGCTGGCTCTTGTGGCGGTTGTGGTGTGGCGGATGGAGCTGACACAGGCGCTGTTGATTCCATATTTTTGCTAAAATTGCTTATATTTTAGTATACCACATCGCTTAAATGCTGAGAATATACTTTTTACTCAGTTTGTATTATAATTAATGCTACCAAATTAACCAGTAAGAATTAAAAAATTGTTTCAAATTAAAATCAAAACTTCCTGGGCGTTTATCATTATTTTGCTGGTCGCTTCTTTCACTGGCAGTCTGCTGTGGATCCAAACCAAATATGCGACATTTGAAACCGCTAGCCCAGTTATAGCTATCAGAAAAAAGCGGCTTCGAGAACCGATGGCTTTTCAGAAGATCGAAAGATTAATTCCCGCGCCGGTTTCTCTGCAGCGTCTTAGGACTCAGGGCTGTGTGACCGACGGGCTGCTTTCGGAATACAATCCGGATTGGGAGAAATATACGGCGCTCATCAACCGCTCCAATTGTTATTATCTGCATCGCGCCATTGAAACCTGGGCTCAGCCGCCAGACTTTGAAACAATTGAGTTTCAGATGGGACAAATCACCAAAAAGGACGTGGTGTATGGGATGTTTT
>PFVN01000041.1 GCA_002790635.1 Candidatus Moranbacteria bacterium CG_4_9_14_3_um_filter_42_9 | reverse complement strand
AAAAGAAAAATACGAAAAATTGACCAAAGAGCAAAAGGAAGTTTTTGATCTGGAAAAATTAACTAATCCTTATTCGGACACAAGAATTCATTTTAACAACGGGATAAAAAATGTCAAAAGGGTCATGGTTGGCATCGATATTGACAGCGCCGATCTGATGGTCGCTCGCTATTTAAGCAATCACAATCCCAAGGATCCCATTGATTTAGTCATCAACCATCATCCAATCGGTAAGGCTCTGCTTGATTTGGGAGATGTTATGCATCTGCAAGCAGATGTTTGGGAGCAATATGGAATGCCGATCAATATCGCGGAAAGCATCACAAAATTGCGCGTGAGCGAAGTGAGCCGCGGCGTGAATCCGGCCAACAGTTTCAAGGTTATTGATACGGCGAAAATTCTGGACCTAAGTCTCGTAAATGTTCATACGCCGGCAGACAACTTGGTAGCGCAGTTTGTCAGGAAAAAAATTGAAAAGGACAAACCGGAATATGTCGGTGATATTTTAAAATCTCTTTCGGAAATTCCGGAGTATAAGCAAGCGGCCAAGATGGGTTTTGGACCACGCCTATTTACCGGCACCGAAGACAATCGAGTCGGAAAAATAGCTTTTGCGGAAATTACTGGTGGCACTGAAGGCAGTCCGAAAATATATGAAAAAGTGGCAGCAGCCGGAATCGGCACTATAATTTCCATGCACCAAAGTGAAGAACATCGGAAAGAGGCGGAAAAATATCACATCAATGTGGTCATTGCGGGTCATATTTCTTCCGACTCTATAGGAATGAATTTATTTTTGGATGAATTGGGAAAAAAGGGGATAAAAATTTTGCCGACTTCCGGCCTGATCCGTTATAGCCGGAACAAGAAACGTAAAAAATAATTATGCACTACAAAAAACATACTCTCAAAAACGGACTAAGAATAATCACGGCTCCCATGAAGGACACTCAGACGGCCACGGTAGTGGTGATGATTGGGGTTGGATCGCGCTATGAAAAAGAAAGCGAAGCCGGGCTTTCTCATTTCATCGAGCATATGATGTTCAAGGGCACTGAAAAAAGGCCGACTACTCTCCATATTTCCGAAGAACTGGATGCCATTGGAGGCGAATTCAATGCCTTCACTTCCAAAGATGTAACGGCCTACTATGCCAAAGCAGATTCTAAACATCTCAAAACGGCACTGGATGTTATCGCGGATATGTATTTGAATTCAAAGATGGAGCCACAGGAAATTGAAAAAGAAAAAGGGACGATAATCCAGGAAATAAATATGCGCGAAGACAATCCGATGGGCGATGCGGGCGATGTTTTTGAAAAGCTGATGTACAAAAAAAATTCCCTGGGCCGGTATGTTATCGGCTACAAAAAAACCGTGGCTTCTTTTCGAAGGAAAGACTTTCTGGATTATATGAAGCGGTTTTATGTGGCGAATGATACGGTAGTTTGTGTAGCTGGAAAATTCAGCGAGGCGAAAGTTGCTGCGCAACTGAAAAAATATTTTCGGCAAATGAAAAAAGGTAAAAAACCGCCTTTCCAAAAAATTGCTGAAAAACAAAAAAGTCCCGCGCTTGAGATCAAATTTAAAAAAACCGATCAAACGCATTTCATCCTGGGAAATAGGGCTTATCCGGAAAATCACAAAGATCGATTTGTTGTAGCGCTCCTTTCTATAATTCTGGGAGGAAACATGAGCAGCCGACTTTTCATCGAGGTTCGAGAAAGAAGAGGTCTGGCTTACTATGTCCGGACCAGCGTTGAAAACTATCAGGATTGCGGATATTTGGCGACGCAAGCGGGAGTGGAACACAAAAATCTGGATTTAACCGTTCAAACAATTTTGGCGGAATACAAAAAAATTGCCACGGAAAAAGTAGCGGAAAAAGAGCTGCAAAGGGCCAAGGATTATATTAAAGGTAAAAGCGTTATGGGGCTGGAATCATCGGACGAAGTAGCGATGTTTTTCATTACGCAGGAAATCAAAAAGCAGAAAATATTGACAATTCAGGAAATTTTCCGGCGCATTGACAAAGTGACCACCGGCGATATTCTAAGGGTAGCCAAAGATATTTTTCAACCGGCCAAACTTAATTTGGCAGTGATCGGACCGCACAAAAAACAGGCGAAGCTCGAGGCGCTAATGAAAATATAAACCAGCGAAAAATATTATGGAAAAAAGGCAAGTCGAAATTTCTACCGGCATAATATTCAGGACGATTCTGATAGTTTTGGCTTTGTGGTTTTTGTATCTGGTCCGGGATATCATTGCGCTGATTTTCGTAGCGATTTTAATCGTTTCAGCCATTGATCCGGCTGTTGATTGGCTGCAAAGGCGGAAAATTCCTCGCATTCTCGGCGTGTCCTTGGTTTACGCAGTTCTACTGGCCGCTATCAGTCTGGCGGTTTCTTTTCTGGTTCCGCCTTTGGTCAATCAGCTAAAGGATTTTTATCAAAAAATTCTGGAATATGGCCAAGCAGTCGGAGTTTCGCTGGAAGTTTTAAAAAACTATTTTCCGTCTGGTAACGCAGACATCAGCCAGCAACTATCCGGAAATATAAATGATGAACTTTCTCTTTTGTCAGGGAAAATTTTCACTGGCACGGTCGGTATTTTTTCCGGTTTCTTCTCGGCCATGGTGATGTTAGTGATGGCTTTTTATATGGCTGTCAAGGAAAACGGGACCAAGAATTTTATTGTTTCGGTAATGCCGGAAAAACACAAAGAATACGCGGCTAATCTGACCGAAAGAATTGAAGACAAAATGGGACGCTGGGTGCAAGGGCAACTGGTGCTGATGGTGGTGATATTCGCGCTGGATTTTATCGGACTTTCCCTTTTGAATGTTCCTTATGCTTTGGCATTAGCCATTTTTGCCGGTCTTTTTGAGGTCATACCCTACATTGGACCGATTGTCTCTGCTGTCCCGGGAATAATCTTGGGCTTTACCGTCTCGCCGTTTATTGGGATTATGACATTACTGCTGTATTGGCTGGTCCAGCAATTTGAAAACTATGTGATTTTGCCACAGGTGATGAAAAAAGCCGTGGGACTCAATCCAATTACGGTCA
>PFVN01000092.1:3480-6467 GCA_002790635.1 Candidatus Moranbacteria bacterium CG_4_9_14_3_um_filter_42_9 | reverse complement strand
GGCATTCCAGCCACTGAACTGCCATATCTTTTCGCCAAATTTTCCCGCGGCAAAGATGTCGGGCGGCTGAACGTCAGCGGCACGGGACTCGGACTTTATGTCGGCAAAGCTATCGTGGAAGCTAACGGCGGCCGCATCTGGGCGGAGAGCGATGGGGAAGGCAAGGGCTCCAGGTTCATCATCGAATTGCCGATTAAGCAATCAGAGGAACTTCTGCAGAGGTGGGGATAATGTATGATGTTTGTTTATCTTGGACGGAGCTTTAGAGTTATCATAAAAAACCGCTATCGCTTTATAATCCTTGAACTGAATGCTTCAATAATATTTACATATCCGTCTTTTTTCACAATTTCCCACGCTTTTTTATAGTCAGAACGAAAGCTAGATCTATCTATATCCCTGTGCAACCTTTTTTCATTAAACAGTTTTGTGTAAACATGCCAGTGGATAGCGCTAAGTGGGATATGTACATTTGTTAGACGTGACTCTTTTTTGTATTTGTTATAAATATATTTCCATGCTTTTCTGGCATTTTCATAGTTACTTTCTTGGGTAAAAAGCTGATGAATAAGTTCATGAGTAAGGATATCGATAAATAGACTTTTATCTTTACAAACGGGAAGTGTTAGTGGATCGGAGAATGCTCGGCAATCGCCCACAACATAACAAATAATTTTTTTTTCTTTCCATTTCAGATTAGTAATTTTTGAAAGTTCCCGCAAAATATTTTTTTCATATTTTTTCCAAAATTGCTCCATTATTTTTATGTAATTTCGCACTTTTTTATAAGAGAGTTTTCGTGGAGATTTGTTATATGCCTGAAGCCAAATTTGCCAATTTTGGTCGTAAACATAGGAATACTTGAATATAATTTTTGGGAGCATATTTTTAAATTTAGTTAATATATTTAATCGACTTAAATCTAACTTACCATAGAAGTTACTTTAAATAAAGAGTAAAAAAATGGGAGGAAAATGGACAGCGTCCATCTTCCTCCCTCCTGCCTGGGGTTAGCCCAGTCATCTTAACTGCCATTGCCATCACCGCCGCCGCCTCCATCGGTACAAGAGCTGCATCCGGTACAGACGAGGCAATCATGCTTGTCTTTCTGGGCGGTTGCGATAAACCCTTTTTTCTCAAGCTCTTTCTTTTTGACCTTGATTTTACGATTTATCTCTTTCATTTGAGCTACCTCCTTTCTGTCGCAATTACCGACGGGATAGTTACTCAATAAAACATTGAGGGTCTCTTCCAAATATTTTTCCAGTTGCTGCAAGAGCAGCGGCTCTGCACCCGCGACATTGACTCAAGAATTTACATGAGCCACAGCCTTCGATTTGTTTGATCTTTCTGTACTCATCCATCTTGGGATGAAAGAGAAAAAAATCCAGCATATCACCTTCTTTTTTCCAGGTTCCCAATATGCTGTCTTGCAGACGGCGACAAGGCATTACGGATGCGTTGGGAAGAATGCAAAGCATCGAGGATCCCAATGCGCAGCCACCAACTATACAGTCGGATTCCACAGGTCTGGAAACAAGAGGCACCATCAGAGCTTCTTTCATTGGTAAAATTTTTCCCATTTGTGTGAAAGGCTTGTGCTCTTCAATAACCTGTTCTAGAAATTTCCGAAACTCACCTGGCAGGATGCCACAATCTCCAATTTCGGGTGTGTATCTTGCAAATGACCATCTTGTTGCCCCAACGCTGTAGGAGTGCTTCATGACGTCAATCATTTCTAAATAGTTCATATCAGAAACGGTTGACATAACAATAACCGGCAATCCCATGCGCGCCATGAGTTGAATTGCTTCGGTTGTTTTGTTAAAACTCCCCTTACGCCTTATCTTGTCATGAGTTTCTTCCATCCCATCGAGCGAAACTTGATATTTGCTAACACCTATGTTAATCAACTGTGCGACAACTTTTTCAGTCAATAGTTCTGGGTTTCCAAGTATGCCTAATTGGCCTCCAATGCCCTTGGCTTTCTTTAGGATTTCCCAGATTGATGGATGGAGCAATGGATCTCCTCCTGTCACGGAAAGCATAGGAGTCATTTCTAGCTGTTCGCAACAGTTTTTCATATCGTCAATAATCCTAAAAGCAACTTCGGGTTCCATAGTATCTCTTTTTGATCCCTCGACATAGCAATGCAAACACTTGTTTCCACACAGATCTGTTATGTGAAACTGAAAAACAAAGACTTTCTTTTTACCCATGTTCGTTTCCTCCCGTATATTTTAGTATTTGCTGTAAATGTAAAATGTATATTGTAAATGAGCCACCCATCATGCTACTATTAAAAAACAAACTTGTCAAGCCTCAATATAGAGCTTTTATTTACCCAAGGGCTGAGCAATTCTTTGAGCGGAGCTAAGAAAAATCCAAGTTTTCCCGCGGCAAAGACATCGGGCGATTGAACACCGGCGGAACGGGCCTCGGTCTTTATGTCGGCAAAGCTATCGTGGAAGCCAACGGCGGACGTATCTGGGCGGAGAGCGATGGGGAAGGGAAAGGCTCGCGATTTATTATTGAGCTGCCGGTGAAACAATCGGCGGAGTTGTTGGAGCGGTGGGGATAAAGCTTTTAGGATACTAGTTTTTAAGACTGGCGAAAGCCTGTTTAAGGCTTATATCTACTATATATATACAGGCAATTTCATAATCATTCTGATAAGTTCGATTTAAATTTTGGTCAAATAAGCTACTTTAGTTAGCTTTTGTTGACCGAAAGTCTTTTTTGGGGTATAATTTCAGCAGAACACAAAAAATTTCATTCGCATTAGTTAAATTTCTACACTTTTAATAAAAATAATAAAAATAAATATGAATATGGCAACAACCAATCCAGCTAACAAGGGACTTAAGGCTTTCTTGTATTTTTTGATTGTCGCAGTTACGGCATTTCTCATCATCACCTTATTTCAAAAACAGATGGCGGGCGACAAAGCCCCGGTCAATGAGATGCCCAAGGATTCGGGAATGACC
>PFVN01000092.1:0-3353 GCA_002790635.1 Candidatus Moranbacteria bacterium CG_4_9_14_3_um_filter_42_9 | reverse complement strand
GCGGACAAAAAAACTATAAAAGTCCAGCCGGACGAATCGGAACAACTGGAGGAGAATAAAACTATGGATGTTATTATCACCGGAAAAACCGAGATAATAAAAGCCAGCTCGGAAGTTGTTCCGAATAAAACCGGAGATAGGGAAGAGAAGTTCATAGTCAAAGAAAAAACGGAAACAGTCGGACCGGATGCCCTCCAAGCAGGGATGGTTGTCCAAGTCCAGACCGCCGAAATGCTGGAATTCAAGAATCAAAGTTCCATCACCGCCGTGCGGATCGTGATTGTGGAGCAAAATAAGCCACAGGAATAAAAATAATTTTATTTGAATTTTAATTTAATAAAATATTATGCAAAAAAACAAAAACAAAAAAATTAAAACAGGCTTACTGATCTTTGCTTCACTGGCCTTCGGCTGGGCGCTGTCAGCCGGTTCGGCCTCGGCGGCACCGGGTTTGAGCATTGATGTGCAAATACAACCGCCGGTAACCCGCTTGGTTAGTGATAGTTCTAATGGGCAATGGCACGGAGAATCGGTGTATAAAACGACGGGAAATGTGAACTTCTATACTACTGCAAACAATCTGATTGTGAATTTTCCCAAAATAAAAAAAGATTCGGATGAAGTTTATCGCACTACCTTGAAAGCCAAAGGGGCAATTAATCTTCCGACATCCGGCAATTATCGGTTTGATTATGATTATAATGGTGGCTACGGTGCAATTTATGTTGAGAATGCTTGTTATCCACCGAATACAGCTGCCGGTGAACCTGCCTCTTTGAATTGCTATTATTCGCATTATTTCACGGCTGGTTGGCATGATATATCGTTTAGCTCTGATCTTGCAACATATAATTATCTTGATCCGCAATTAAGGCTAACCTGGATGACTCCGGGTAGTTCCGCATTTGTGGTAATTCCGACAGCTAGTCTGGATTCCAGCAATTGGGATGACACGGAAATTTTAATTCCAAGTTCCGATAAAACGCAGATCGATTACAAGATCGCCGGCGTTGGAACGGATGATTCAGATATAAGCGGGGGGGTCAAGGAACTGGAAATTAGACTGCCAGATGGAATCACCGCCGGCGACATTTTGCCTGGCGGCACGCAGTTGTTTTGGCGTAACAGTGAAAGTACCACTTTACGCGTGAGAAATGCTGCCACCACCAATGCGGCCATAAATTTGACTGGTTCGCGCCTAAAAACCGCCAAAGGAGCAACGCTGGAGGGGATAACCGCAAAACTGCCGGATAGTTTTTTCAACAACTCCAAGAGCAACCAGAACATCTATCTTTCTTTTGAAAACTTGGACGCGGATATTGACGGCGGCGGATATCCTGATATTGACGGCGGCATCGCTTTAGTGGTGGTCTATAAAGATCTAACCAAGCCCAACGGCGTCCTAAAGATCAAAACACTGGGCGAAAACGTGCATGGAGCAGCTTCCCATCCGGTCAGTTTTGATGTGAGTTCTATGGATCCGACTACTCTCCGTCCATTTTTTCTCTTTGCGGATGCGCAGTCAAAAACATTGTTGTCGGAAGGTGGCTTACCGCGGCACAATTATCTGGCAATGAAAGCCAGCTCCAGTCAGACCGGCGAATCAGAACTTTTTATGCAAGGCATTACGACGGCCGCCGGAGAGATAAGCAATCCGGCTTTGAAAAGAATAATTCCGCGCGTCAATGGCGAGCCCACTCTAGCCAGTGTTGACCAATGGTATCCGATGTTTGGACGCGAAGGACCGGAAGCCGATGTTTTGTCCACCGCTCAAAATTATGCGCCTAATCTGCGCTATGGCGGATATGTTTCGGGCAATAGTGAGGGAGTTTTTGATACTGCTGCGACTCCTTTCCAAATTCCGTCAGGAAACAACTGGGTATCTTTCCAATACGCGTCCAGTGATTTTTACGGAGATGGAGACGCGCCTCTTTATTCCAATGAATCTTCCTTCTTTTTCGCCACCGGTTTGCTCTATTATGATGCCGCCAAGCTGTTAGTTTGCCCTGCCAGTGCTTCACTGGCTCTTGGAGAAACGAAGTCATTGGAAGCCAGATATTGGGCTACCTATTTCGGAATGCCGGATTGTAATACCACCGGATGGACAAATGTCACTACTAGCGCAAATTGGTCGTCCAGCGAACCTCTCACAGTATCTTTGCCGGCCAAAGGCAGCATAAAGGGCGAAAAAGCAACCACCGTGCCTGTTACTATCAGTGCTGTATATAACTCAATAACAGCCGCGATCGAAGCGACGGTTAGTGATACCTCATGCGTTTCTTATTCTTGCGTCAGTTCCGCGTGTGTGGCTGTTCCAGGAACATCTCCCTGCCCACCGAATAGCGGTGGCTGCACCTCTTCCGGTGGCGCATGCACCAGTGTTAATAACACGAATGTGCGCTGGGAAGAAGTCGCGCCATAACGGTGAATCAATAAAAATCTCCGGCAAGCAGTTGTTAAATGTAAAGTCGGGCTGACTTTTCGGATAATTCATAAATTCAAAAACACTCCCAGCTTAGCGGGAGTGTTTTTTATATCGCAGATTCTTTTCCAAGTCGGTAAAGATTATATAATCTTCCCAACTTTCCAGAATAATATTTTTCAAGTAAGCAAATATTTCAAGACCGCCAAGCATTAGAATATTCTTTGCAAGGATGCGGGAGGGATAATTTAAAATTCGTCCAAAGCTTATTTACCTTGGGAGCGGCGATTTTTTTTGACTTTTCATTGGCTCGTGCTAGAATATTTTGATATATTTTTGAGTCTCGACTATGCAAAATTCAGTCCTAAAATCAGTTAATCAGTACGGGAAAAAGATTGTTCTTATTTTCATTGACACAAAAAATCTAAAACGTGACGCGATTATTTTGGTCGCGTTTTGTTTTGTTTTGGCAGCCATATTTATTGAAAGCCAGTATTCATTTTTTAGGGGGATTATTAGGCAATTCAGGGAAAATATAAAACAACAGGAAGCGATCCTAGTGATGACCGAGGAGCAAATTTATGAGGAACTCAGGAACATCCAGGCAACAATCAACACGGATAACTGGAAAACTTTTCAAAGCCAATGGTATGGACTTGCAATAAAATATCCGGAAAACTGGGCGTTTCCGACTAAGCAGGTCGCACCTCGCGGTTCAAAATGGGAATATCGCTATCAATTTCGCAAGAAAAATATAACTGAAGATAATCCATATATCGGCTTTGACATTTTGATTTACCGCGTTGATAAAATTAAAGAACTTTCCAACACCGAAGAGTTTCCGGTTGCTATAAATGAAAAATTAAAAGCGGAAAAAGAATGTTCCAGGATAGAAGGTCATATTATAGAAACGGGAGACTATCCGGCCGAA
>PFVN01000002.1 GCA_002790635.1 Candidatus Moranbacteria bacterium CG_4_9_14_3_um_filter_42_9 | reverse complement strand
TTGGTTGTGGGTGTTTGGGCCGGAAATAATGACAATTCGGCGATGGCTCAGGGAGCGGACGGCATTTATGTCGCCGCGCCGATTTGGAGAAGTTTTATGGACCAGGTTTTGAAAAATTATAATATTGAACCTTTTCCGAAATATGAGAAAGAGGACACAGGAAAGCCGGTTTTGGACGGCACCCTGAACTCAAAAGGCGAAATAAAAGTTTGCCGGCTGCCCGGCAAAGATGAAGGATATTGTCTCGCCTCCGATGCTTGTCCTGACAACACATCCACAAAAAAAGAGTTTTTCTCTCCGCATGCCATTTTGTATTATGTAAACAAAGACGATCCGCGAGGCGATTCTCCAAAAAAACCCGCAGATGATCCGCAATTCAAAAATTGGGAAAAAGCTGTCAAGGAGTGGGTTAAAGACAATAAAAATGATTCCCAGAATGATCCGGCACCGGACACTGAATGCGCCGCGGACGATTTTAAGGGTTCCGCTCCCTCAGTAAAGATCAACTCGCCTTCTAACGGCGACACAATTACTTCCGCTAGTTTCACAATCAAGGCCTCGGCTTCCAGCGGCTATGATATCAAGCGGCTTTCTCTTTTTGTCAATGGCGACGAAATCTCCTCCAATAATGATTCTTCCATAGATTTCTCTTACTCAGTCCCCGAAGACAAAAAAGCCGCAGAGCTTGAAATGAAAGCCACGGCTGTTGATAAAACTGGCGCTTCCGATTCAACCTCAATAAAGATAACGACTGCCATTCCTTAGTTGATCCCGTACAGATTATTGGACTTTTATTTTACCCACGGCATCCTCTCCCAGTTCCTGGTTTACTTTTTTTACTATTTTTTCTTTATTCATCCACAGCTCAGCGGCCCAGGCGGGATTTTTCGTTTTGATAAAAATAGTTTTGCGAGAAAAATAGCTAGGCTGGAAATTTTCCACACCTAAATTGCCGAATTCGTTTTGAATCACTCTTTTGAAAACAAAGAAGATGGTCTTTTCATCGAGGTTGTTTTTTTGTAATTCGCCATCTTTAGATATTTTTTTTTGGAGTAAGTTTTTTAGTGATTTCATGCTTTCGCTTTTTTACGCTTTCTTTTTTTTCAGATAATCCGCGATGCTTCTGGCGGCAATCGCCCCTTCCGCAGTCGCAGTTATGATTTGCTTCAACTTGTCTGATCCGTTAGTGCCGTCCCCCGCCGCCCACACTCCGACAACCTTCGTTGCACCATCTTTTTTTACTTTAATGTAGCCTTTTTCGTCTAGCGCTACCCCCAGTTCCCGGGCTAACCAATTGTCTGGATCCGCCCCAATTTCAACGAAAACTCCGTCCAAAACTATTTCTTTTTTGTCTCGCTCGGTAGTGTCAGTTTTGATTTTCTCTACTCGCCCCGCTCCGACTATTTCAACGACGTTGGTATTGAAAATTATTTCTATTTTTTTCTCCTTAGCCAGAATTTTTTTCCAATAATCTTCACAGCGCAACTCTTTTTTCCGGTAGATCAGATAGACTTTTTTTGCGATGCCGGCCAGATGCGCCGCGGCACCTGCGGCACTGTCACTCCCCCCAATAACCGCGACTATTCTTTCTTTGTAAAAAAAACCGTCGCAAGTAGCACAATAGGAAACACCTTTTCCTTGCAGGGCGCTCTCTCCGGGAATGCCTAGTCTTCTTCTTTGGCTTCCTGTTGCTAATATAAGGGCTTTTCCGCTTATTTTATCCTCATTGTCCAGTTCCACTATAAACCCGTTATCGTTTTTTTTTATTTTTTTTACCCTGGACAGAATTATTTCCGCGCCGTATTTTTGCGCATGTTTAAATATTTTTTTTGCCAAATCGGCACCACTGATGTCCTCAACACCGGGATAGTTATCAATCAGATAGGATTCGGATATTTGCCCGCCTGGAAGTTCTCCCAGAACAATGTTTTTCACCCCATATCTGGAAGCATAGATGGATGCGGTTAGCCCGGCCGGCCCTGTTCCTATAATAATCAGTTCACATGCTTTTTCTCTGTTCATGGCTTGATTTTTTTAGTTTATGGCTATTTTCTAGCTTTTAATTGGCATCACAATATAAACAAAGCTGTCTAAAACCTCTCCTGTTTGTTCATTTATTTCTTTTAGTGCAACTGGAGCAAAGGGGCTATTGATTAGAATTGCCACTTGGCTAGTAGCAATTGTGTTTATGCCGTCCAAAAGATACCGCGCGTTAAAAACTACATCTTGAGCTTGTCCTGTGGCTTCTAATTTAAGCTCGGACGTGTTTTCGCCCAATTCTGTGCTCCTGGCCTCAATGCGACTTTCTTTTTTTTGTGGGTCGATTTTTAGCGTCAACTCACTGGCCTTGCCCGCAGAAAAAAAACTGGCCATTTTAACCGCCCCTTGCAATATTTCTTTTTCAACAACCGCACGTGTTTTAAATTCTATCGGAATAATGTTTTTATATTCCGGATATTTGCCGTTTATTAGCCGAGAAATTATATTTATCCCGTTTATATTAAAAAATATTTGGCTTTCTTCTATAGCCACCTCAACAGTGCTTTCTTCATTATTGGAAATAATTCGAGATAATTCAATGAGTGTGCTGGCAGGAATAATTATAGTGCTTTTTTTCTTAATAAAGCTCATATAATTTTCTTGATTTATATTTTTACTTGTTATTTCAAGTTTTTTTTCAGCTAAACGAAAACTGTCAGTGGCTGCGAAGAATAACTCTTTTTCTGTTAATAAAAGACTAACCCCGGTTAACTCTTGCCGTGTTTCATTTAAAGCTGCGCAGTTAATTACTTGTAAAATTGCATTTTTTAGTTGTTGCCCCGGCAGCTTTATTAAAAACGCGCTTGTTTTTTTTGGAATTAAAGGAAATTCACCAGCTGGGAGGCCCTTTATAAGCGCTCGCGCGGTTCCGCTTTTTATTTTTATACCCTGTTCGTTTGTTTCGAGAAAAATATTTTCTTCCGCGCCCTTTGTGGGTAAATTATTTACAAAATTACTTAAGAGGCGCGCGGGAATGGATATTCGCCCCTCTTTTTCTATTTTAGCTCCAATCTTTACCTCTACTCC
>PFVN01000008.1 GCA_002790635.1 Candidatus Moranbacteria bacterium CG_4_9_14_3_um_filter_42_9 | reverse complement strand
TATGTATGCCGGACCGGGATTTGGCGGCAGTTGTTTTCCCAAAGACGTCAGGGCCTTGATCAAAATCGCTAAAGATCATAATTACCACGCCGAGATGTTTTTGCAGACCCTCTCGACCAATGAGAAACAAAAGTATGTGTTGGCGGATATGGCAAATGATTATTTCGGTTCTGATTTGGCCGGCAAAGTTTTTTCCGTCTGGGGGCTGGCCTTCAAGGCCGGAACGGATGATATGCGCGAGTCTTCAGCCCTCACGATCATTCAGCGCTTGATTGACCAAGGCGCGCGCGTGCAGGCGCACGATCCCGAAGCAATGAAGATGGCTAAGCAGCCGGAATATTTTGGTGATGATTCCCGCATTACGTATTTTGACGATAAATATGCAGCGCTGGATGGCGCTGATGCCTTGCTCATCATCACTGAGTGGAAAGATTTTCGCACGCCAGACTTTCAAGAGATGAAAAAACGGCTAAATAAACCGCTCATTTTTGACGGTCGGTTGCTTTACGAACCGAAAAAAATGAAGGAAATCGGGTTTGAATATAAGTCGATCGGGAGGAAATAGATAAAAGTAAAAAGCGAAAAATAAACAGGAAAAAGGGGAAGTGCATAAAGTTTATAACGTTTAGAAAGTCATGCTTTCTAGCTTTAAAAACTTTTTGACTTTATAAACTCCGCCATGAAAGTTATTAACTGACTCAGTGTAATAATTACACTGGTTTTTTTTGTTTTATTATTTAACTAGCAGGGGGTGAAAATATATGATGGAACTATCATGTCGGACATTGGGCTTAGATTGCGACTATGTCGCGAAAGGTGAAAACATGGACGAACTTATGAAAAACGGCTTGGAGCATACCAAAACAGCCCACCCGGAAAAATATGAAGAAATGATGAAAATGACAGAAGAGGAAAAGCAGAAGATGATGGCGGAAATGCAAACCAAGGTTGCAAAAGTATGATGCCGCCGGATTTTTGCGTTCGTCTGGACGAAAAAAACGGCTTGCTGAAAAGGCAGGGCGTTTTTTTATTCGAGTTGTCCACTTTCTTTGACGGCAAAGAAAGTGGACAGAAAGAAACCGCCGCACTGGCTCGTGCTGTGGCAAGTTCATTCCGCGGACTCGCTAAAATCACTAAAAACGACGTCGCTCCATAGAGGGAAAAGTGATTTTTAGCGCTCGTCCGCTGGAATTTGCCTACGCACATTCGCGATGTGCGGTTTTATAAAAACTAAGGTCCGACCTTGGCGGGTTTAAGGTCGGACCTTGAGAATTTGAAAAATCAACCTTGCGTGAGGGCTAGCTGCGGATTTAGCGTAAGCGAGTGGTTGGAAGCAAGAATTGTTGAAAAGAAAGTGGCTGAATAACTGCGTTGATAAAAGCCCTGAATCGTGGTAATGTGGGTGTAAATCCACTTATGCGAATACTTTTTTTCAATTATGAATATCCGCCATTGGGCGGCGGCGCGGCTAACGCGACCGCCTATATTTTGCGTGAATTTTCCCAAATTCCGGACTTGGAAGTAGATTTGGTGACATCGGCGACCGGTGAAAAATACGAACAGGAAAAAATCGGCGAGAAGATAAAAATTCACAAACTGCCGATTGGGAAAAACGAAAAAAATCTGCATTTTCAATCGCAAAAGGACCTCTTGGTTTATGCCTGGAAGGCCTATTTTTTTTCCAAAAAACTGATCAGAGAAAAGCATTACGATCTGACCCATTCTTTTTTTACGGTGCCGTGCGGATTTGTTTCGCTGCTCCTGAAAAGAAAATATAAATTACCCTATGTCGTGTCGCTCCGCGGTTCGGACGTGCCTGGGTATTCCGAAAGGTTTTCTTTTCTATATAATTTGCTTACACCTCTAATTCGACATATCTGGAAAAAATCCGCGGTCGTCGTGCCTAATAGTGAAGGGCTACGGGAACTAGCTCTCAAGACCAATTCCAAACAAGCAATGAAAATTATTTATAACGGAATTGACATTGATCATTTTTGTCCAAAACCGGAAGCTCGGCTGGCCGGTAAATTTATTATAACCACCGGCGCTTCGCGGGTTACCGTGCGGAAAGGGATTAGCTATCTTGTTGAAGCGGTGGCTAGAATTAGTTCCCGTTATCCAGAAACATACCTTAAGATTATGGGCGATGGAGATGATAAGGAAAATATGGAGATGCTTGCGAAGGAATTGAAAATGGATAAAAATATTAAATTTCTGGGACGAATTCCCAGAGAAAAAACCGCGCCATATTATCAAGAAGCTAGTGCGTTTGTTCTGCCGTCTCTAAATGAGGGCATGAGTAATGCAATGCTGGAAGCCTTGGCTTCAGGACTCCCATTGATTGCGACCGACACCGGCGGGAGCCAAGAGCTGATAAAAGACGGGGGAAACGGTTTTATCGTGCAAATGAAAGACTCCGCGAGCATCGCGGAAAAACTGGAAAAATTAATAAACAATCCAGACCTCGTGAAAAGCATGGGCGCCAAAAGCCGAAAAATTGCGGAGGGTATGAGCTGGAACAATGTGGCAAGAAGTTACAATGAACTTTATAAAGCAATACAAGATAATAAATTTTATAATTTTTAAATAACGTTTTAATTTTTTGATGTTTAAAAATTTAGAAATTAGCCTGCCTGCCAGTAGGCAGGGATTTATTTATAAAATTAAAAATTGGAAATTAAAAATTAATAATCATGAATCTAAGCAAGACCGTAAAATCTATTCTTAAAGTTTTAGTCAGCCTCGGATTTGTCGCCTGGATCATTCTTCGGACCGATTGGCAAGAAGTCTGGTTCTATTTGAGTGAGATAAAGCTTTGGCATATCGCGGTTTATGTTTTTTTTGTCATCTGCGGAATGATCATTTCCGCCCACAAATGGAAAATGCTTTCCGATTTCAAGGGAATCCGGCTGCCGGTCAAGGACTTTTTCAAATTCTATCTAACCGGCACCTTCATCAACAATTTTATGCCGTCCTTCATTGGCGGCGACACTTTTCGGGCCTATGAAGTCGGAAAGGCCGAAGGTAAATATGTGGCGGCTGCCTCCACGGTGGTGATCGACCGGATAACCGGTTTTGTCGGAGCGACGATTTTAGTTTTGGTATTCAGTCTGCTCAATTTGAAAACGATTTTGCAAAACGATCTGCTGGTCATCATTGATTCCTTGGTTTTAGTGTCCCTATTTTTTGACATATTTTTGGCCATGGCCCGGCGGTTTGCTTTTTGGGAAAAAATGCACGGGCTGCTCCCGAAAAAAATTAGTGAACTAGTGAGAGAACTGGACCACTACAATCACAATTCAAAAATACTTTTCCGCTCGGTTGGATGGTCGATGCTTTTTGCGCTCGTTGGCGTGGCGCTGGCCAATTATGTCCTTTTTTTGTCGCTCGGAGTGAAAATCGGTCTCCGTGACTATTTGTCGGTTATTTTTCTCATCAGTATCGTTTCGGCCATTCCGATCAGCATCAACAACATCGGAATCAAGGAGTGGGCCTACGTCACTTTTTTCGGATTTTTCGGCGTGAGTGCTTCGATTGTTGTCGCCATTGCCATCATCAGTCGATTTTTGCAAATGCTTTTGAGTTTTTTGGCCCTGCCGATCTATCTGGAAAGCAAAGTCGAAAAAGAGCTGATTCAATAGCTCGGGAAAGCTGTTGGGAAAGAATTATTTTAGATACACTTCGCCGGCCGGAAAAATCTGGACAAAATTATTCGGCCGGCCAGCCAGAATTATTCGGAAAAGAGAAGAGGGCACGGAATAAAGTTTTTGGAAATCCACGACTTTTCGGAAGGTGGAATTGTCCGCCATTTTGAGGGAACGGGATTTGCGTCCGGTGGAAACGACGAAGTAGTCAAACGCCACGCCCTGGATGTCATTGCGATTGAAATTAGTCACGCATTTTCCGACGAACGATTCGCAAACAGCGCCTTTGTCTGACCAAATATGAAACTTCTGAGCATCCGGCAGGCCGTTGAGATATTGGGCGGCTTCGAAGCTACCATCACCCATATCTTTCAAATTAAGCAAATATTTTTCTGGGAGAAAAGCGGAACCATAAGAAAAGAAAAAGGGACGCACTAGATATAAGCTGGAGGCGGAAATGAAAATGAGCGCGAAATAAAACGCGTAGCCGGAAAAATATTTCTTCGCCACTACGCCAATTTTTTTCCATTGGATAAATTGATAAAGTCCGATGGCGGCCATGATTGAGGCTAGGGGATAGAGCACGATCTGATAGCGGACCGTGGCGCCGACATGATTGATGGTCGAGGCGAGATAATAAAAAACTATAAATATGGAAAAATAAAAAACGATCAGACTTTCCGGGGGAAAGTCTTTTTTATTCCAGATATTTTTGACCAAAGTGAACAGGAAAAAAACGAAAACCAGGGGTGTCAGGCCGAAAATCAAACTGTAGACATCGGCCAGAATGTTGCCGGAAAAAATGTAAGGCTCGAGCGAACTGCCGGCTTCGCCTTTGGGCGAGGATAAGATCGCCTCAAAATCCCAAAATTTCATACCCAGATAGGTGTTGAGCAGGACCGTGGCGATAAGAGCCAGAAAAATAAAAGTAAAAGATTTTATGATGACTGACTTATGTTTATTCAAAAAACCCAGCGTTCCTGCAGTAACTCGGCCGCGCGAGAATAATGCGTCAGCCAGGACCAGTCCGATAAAACCGGCAAAAAATGGCCAAGTAGAAGCAAAAGCCGTGCTCAAAAAAGTTCCCTGGAGAACCATCACGGGACTTTTCCAAGTGGCCGGGAAAAGAGCGAAAAACACTACCAAAGAAATTCCGACCAGGATCGCGTAATTCAGCAGTGATTTTTTCAGGTATTGAACAATGGGAACGGACCGGCTCTTTTCGCTGAAAATATAATCCAAAAAAATCAAACCAAAAAAATACACATAAAGAATGTTGGCGACATATTTAGTGAGGAGCGACAATCCCAAAAAAAGTCCGCTCAGATACAAATATTTGCGGGTGGATTCTTTTTGGAAAATCAAAAAACTCAAAACAGAAAGCGGCAAAAAAACCAAAAGCAAAGAATCGGGATTGATGAGGAGCGACATCCCAAGGATAATCGGAGAAAGGCCGATGAAAATGAGTCCAAAAAAAGCGATGGAAGAGTTGAAAAGTTTTTTGAGAAATGCGTAAAAAACCAAAAGCATCAGGAGATCAAACAAGAAAATCGGCCAGCGGAAAGAAAAATTTATTTTCTGGAAAGTTGCGGCTTCAGCCGGCGTTTTCACATGATTCTTAATTTTTCCCCAGGGCAGGGGATTGATGGAGAGCAATCCCGCGCCTGACAAAATGGCCACGGTGATGCCCGGCTTGTCGTTGATGTTGGTGCTCCGCCATTTTTGGGTTTTAATCGCTTTCCAGAAATCAGGCGTGCGGTCGTATGTCCAATAAGGTTCGTCCACGGCCGAAAACCGGGAAAGACGGGGCAGACCAAAAGCAAAATTAATTCCCAAAACCAAGAAAATTATTATTGCGCTGATTATTTTCTGGCTGTTTTTCATGCTCCTAATTTAAGCTTATAGCCAATTATAATACATTTTCCCCGGTTTGGTAAAATGATTGGAAATTGTGTATAATAATTAAGTTAATTATGAAAAATCCGAAGAAGTTTTTTACGGTGACCATCGTGATTTTGATAATGCTGGCGGCGTTTGCGGTCCGTTTTTATAATTTTCACGACTGGCTTTATTTCAAAATGGACCAATCGCGCGACGCCAATCTGATCAGCCAGGCGATTGAGAACGGTCCGGGCTATCTGCCGCTCCTGGGACCGCGCGCCGGCGCCACGGAAGTGGAAAGCGGATATTTGCGGCTGGGTCCGATTTTCTATTATTTTCAATATATTGCTGGAAAATTGTTCAAATCCATCCAGCCGGATGTGCTGGCTTATCCAGATTTGTTTTTTTCCATCGCGGTTTTACCCTTGCTTTTTCTTTTTTTTCGGCTTTATTTTTCCCGCCGGCATTCGCTGCTGATTCTGGCGATGTATGCTTTTTCTTTTTTGATAATCCAATATTCGCGTTTTGCCTGGAATCCGAATTCCTTGCCCTTCTTTTTTATCCTAAGCTTTTATGCTTTGCTTAAATTTTTGAATTCGGAGAGTGTGCGGAAAAGGATGGCCTGGATTGCGCTATGGTCAGTTGGCATCGCTGTTGGATCCCAGTTGCATTTTTTTGGCTTTTTCACACTTCTCGGAGCATCCGGACTGCTTTTGCTTTTTCATTACCAAGTCTGGAAGAAAAAAGAATTGCGCGAATTATTCCAAAAAAGCGCTTTGAAAAAGTTTGCGATGTTTGCGGGAACCGCCATTTTGTTTTTTGGACTTATTTATACGCCGGTTATCTTGAGTGATGTGATGCGAAAAGGCGAAAATGCGAAAAATTTTGTTGATGCGCTTGGTTCTAAGGCGGAAAACAAGCCTTTTTTGGATAAAATCGGCAAAAGTTTCTCGGAAAACTTACACTATTATTGCCTGATCACGACCTCTGATTGCTATCAAAGTAAAATGGAAAAAGACCTTTTTCCCATCGCGCTCACTGCCATAATTCTGGTGGCGGGACTGCTTTTGGCCATGAGAAAACTTTGGAAAAAAACCGAAAGCGGAATGCAAAGAGATTTTCTCCGACTGTTCCTAATTTGGGCGGGAGTTTTTTTCATTCTGACCATTCCGGTTTCCTTCCAACTGCGCCCGCGATTTTTTATCGTTGTTTTTGCGATACCATTCATGGCGCTCGGCTTGATCTATCAATTTCTGGAGGAAAAATACGGTAGGAAAATTCTTATTGTTCCGCTTCTGGCAACGGCCGGAATTTTGCTCTATAACGCCCAAGGCACGGCCGCTTGGTTCAGTGAACAGCAAAAATCGCAAAGCGGAAGCACAGATATTGAGCGGACATTAATTTTGAAAACCAAGGACGGCGTAACGCTTGGGCAACTCCAACGGGTTGTAGATTATATATATAGCAAGCATAATCCAGACGCAAATATATATTATTATGTGAAGCCGGAGCATGTTGCGCCGGTTCGGTATCTTCTGGAATTGAAAAAAGATCCTCAGATGAACATCTCGCCCCTGAAAGTCAATAATGATCCGAATGCTCAATATTTCGCGATCGCGCCCGCGGATAACAGCTTGGATTCACTTTATGCCAAAGTAGAAGGGAATTTCAATATCTTATCTGCGGAACAATTCGGGCAACTTAAAGTGTATGAAATAGATTTTATAAATCGGAGCGTTTCCGCGGAGTTCAGATTTAAAACAAATACCAGGAAAAAAGATAGAATTTTTTGGAACGACGTTTTTGGAACAAGGGAGATGAAAAACAAATTCTTGAAATCGAAGGCGATGAATAACGAGATCGCTGAAAAACAATTTTTTTCTCTAAATTAACTCAAAGCCTTTCGTTCTAGCTGAGATTTTCCCTCATTCTAAGGCATTCGATGGAAAATCTCAGAGAAACAAAATCTTTTCAGACAAAAATTTATCGAAAAAATTTATTCTTCAACGTCAATGTGATGAGCGGGTGTGTCTTAAAAGTAAAAACACAATCAGGGGCGATTCTTAAAAAAGCGGACTGGAAAACCATCTTCTTTTTAGCTGTTATTGTTTTTGCCGTTTTTGTAAGAGTATATAAATTTGATGACCTGCTGCTTTTTAAGGGGGATGCTTTTCGGGACGCCGTGATGGTGTCACGGGCCTATGAAAACGGACCTGGCGAATTGCCACTGCTCGGCCCGCGAGCCGGCGGGACCAAATTGCGTCTTGGCCCCGCTTTTTATTATTCCCAGTATTTATCGGCGATTGCCTTTAAAAGCGTTTCGCCACCGGTTTTGGCCTATCCGACAGTTCTATTTTCGCTTCTTTCGATCCCGGTCTTTTGGCTTTTGGCACGCAAATTTTTTTCGCGCGATTGGTCAATATTGATCACCAGTCTTTTTTCACTTTCTTTTCTGGCGATCGAGTATTCGCGGTTTGCCTGGAACCCGAATTCAGCGCCATTTTTCAATTTGCTTTTCTTTTATGCTCTTTTGGAAATTTTTGATGAAAAAATGGCCAAGTATAAAAATTGGTTCGCGGCGCTTGCCGGCTTAGCCTTGGCGATTTCTACCCAGCTGCATTTTTCTAATTTTATCGCGCTCCCGATGATTTTGGTCCTGTTTTTGCTTTTGCATTGGAAAAAAACCCAAAAAGTTGTCGACTGGAAACCAATCGTTTTTTTCTTGTTGGCGATGTTTATTGTTTACAGTCCGGTTGTTTTGAATGACGCGGTCAGCAACGGATCAAATGCCAAACAGTTTTTGAAGGCCATTGAAAGCAAACCTTCCAATTCTTCCGTCGTTAAAAATTTGGTTCGCGAAACCAGTTACTTTGGAAAATATTTTTTGCGCATCACAACCGGCGCGCTGCAATCGCGGCGTTTGTATAATTACTCGGCACAAATCCTCATCTTATTCGCGCTCATAATAAATTTTTTGCTATGGAAAAGAGAAAAAGAAGATAATAAGAAAAGCTTTCTGGCGCTTTCCTTCCTGATTTTTGCGGTTTATTTTCTACTCTACATTCCTCTCGCCAAAGAAATTAACAAGCCGCGTTTTTTCCTGTCGCTTTTGCCCTTACCATTCATTTTTCTCGGCTATATCGGGGTCTGCCCATATGGAGAAAGCAAAAATTTAAAGATCATAAAAACTGGAATCGTAAGCCTGCTGGCGCTAGTGATGTTTTTAGGGAGTGTCCGCTGGACATTAGCTTGGCTAGGGGAGCTCAAAAAATCACAGACTCAAGTGGTGCGCCAGGAAGATACGCTGGTTCTGGATGCCAAAAAAGACCGCGTTTGGTGGACATGGGGGCATTTTCAGAAAACCGCGGCCTATTTGAGTTCTCAGTGCCCGACGGGCCAGATATATTTTACTTTAGCCAAAGACGTGGCGGATTATGACCATTCTATTGAGTATGCTTTGAATGAAGAAAAAACCGCTTGGCCGCCGAAAATAATCGGTAAAAGCGTTCCATATGACAGCGAAGGATGCTATTTCTATATTTCCCGCGTGGGGGCCGCGCTACCGGCCAAACTGGAAGAATTCAACCGGGAAAAAGCGGTTGATCTTGGCAATATTAGTGTTACGCGCTTCGCTTTTCGAGATTCGGCCGGCAAAACTGACGCGGCTGAAGCGCGCCGGACAGGCGGTCAAAAAAATTCCTCGGGAGAGGATAAAGAGCATCGGTTGTATTGGAAAAGCGTAGGAAGAAAACTTTTCGAAAAATAACATTTGTGTCTCTAAGGTCCGACCTTAAACCGGTCAAGGTCGGACCTTGACTTGTTTATTTTGTCGTTTCGACGACAACATTTTCAAATTTCTCGTTTTTGAGATTTTCTGAAACTATTCCGTTTTTGGAAGATATATTTATGTTTTGCAGCGTGACGTTTTCCAGCGGACTTTCAGAGAGGCCGGTCAGCGTAGCCGCATTTTTGGCGCGGTGGCATTCCAGGTCATTGATGTTGATGTCACGAAAAACCGGTGGCCTATTTTTGGCATAATCGGGTAAAGGCGTGCCATAATTCATATCCATCTGGATGGCGTCAGACTTAGCTCTTTGAATGAATATATTTTTGATCCAGATTTTTTCCACAATGCCTCCGCGGCCGCGCATCGCTTTGAAACGGATCCCATAGTCGGAGCTTTGAATGTTGATATTATACGCCAGGACATTCTTTATTCCGCCGGACATTTCACTGCCCAAAGCAATGCCGCTGTGGCCTTTGGCGATTTTCAAATCATGAATAATAATATTTTCGGTTGGTTTACCGATGCGCCAGCCGTCCCGGTCTTTGCCGGACTTCAGAACCACTGCGTCATCACCCGCGCCGAGCGTGGAATTTTCGATGATTACATTTTTTGAAGAATCCAGGACAATTCCGTCCGTATTGCGTCCATCCGTGTCAATCTCAATGTTTCTGACGATCATATTGGAAGAGTAGAGCAGGTGGATCGTCCAGCTGGGGCTGTTGATTATTTTTATTCCTTCCAGCAATATTTTATTGCAGTTTACAAACTGGATGAACGAAGGCTGAAGCGCGTCTTGCTCGTTGCCGAAGATTCTTTTTTCCACCGGAATGCCGCGCCTGGCCATATTGTAAAGCTTTTCAATGGACAGTTCTTCGGGAATGACGTTGGCTCCATAAAGTTCCGCGACTGAATTGGCCTGAATGTCATTCCATTTGAGCCAGGCTTTGCCTTGTCCATCCAACTCTCCGGACCCTGTGATAGCCACGTTTTGGCAATTTTTAGCGTAAATGAAAGGCGAATAATTATAAAGCTCGGTTCCTTCAAAACGGGAAAAAACGACCGGCAGGTAGTCGGAAAATTTGTCGCTGAACAAAATTTTTGAGCCTTCTTGCAGATCCAGGTCAATGTTGCTTTGCAGATGGATCGGTCCGGTGAGCCAATTTCCGGCCGGCACAACCACTTTTCCGCCGCCCTTTTTGGCGCAGTCGGCGATGGCCTCCGCGAAATTCTTGGTATTCATAAATTGCCCATCTCCAATGGCGCCGTAATCAGTTATGGGGCAAACGCGGTCCGGAAAAGAAACTTCCGGAATTTCTGGCATCATAAAAGGAATTTCTACCGGGCCCTTATCGGCGAAACTTACAACCGGCTCCTCTTTTTTAGCTTTTTCTTTTTTCGGAGCGGTTTGCTCTGCTGATTTTTTTTCAGACAAAAGCAGAAAAGCAAAAAGGCAGATAAGAATAAATAAACCGGCGAAAAAAAATTTATATTCTCGTTTCATATTTTTAAAAATACATGTTATTGGATTGAGATTATTTCAACGCTGGATATTTTGATAAAATTTTGCGGCCGGTAACCGATGCTAATTTTAAATGCTGTTTTAGAATCAAGTGAATAAAGGTTATTTAGATTGATAGGGCGGAGACCAATCCCAAAAGGCAAAACGCTTGATTGCGCGTAGCCCAATGTTTTGGACTTTCCGCTTCTGGAGGTAACGAAATAATCAAACTTAATTTTCCCGATCTCCCGCGGATTTAGGCTGGAAGTGCAGTGACCGATAAATTTTTCGCAGACTTGTTTTTTGTCAGTCCAGACTGAAAGATCTTTGGCGCCGGGAAGATTATTTAGATATTGGGAAATTTCCCAACCGCCATCGCCCATATCCAGCATATTAAGCATATACTGCTTAGGGAGAAAAAACGAAGCATAGGAAAAATAAAATGGCCTGATACGATTCAGGGATATGACCGAAATGACAAAAATCAAGAAAATTAACCAATACAATTTAACTCCTAAAAGATATTTCTTAACCATTTCCAGCTTAATAAATTGAGAAATTCCAATGGCGGCCATGATGGAAGCAAGTGGATAAAGAACAATTTGATATCGCACGGTCGCCCCAACGTGATTGATGGTTGAGGCAATATAATAAAACAGAATAAAAAGCGTGAAATAAAAAACGACTGAATTTTCTCGGGAAAATTCTTTGACTTTAGAATTTTTCAAAAGCGCGAAAAGAAAAAATAAAAAAACCATCGGAGTCAATCCGAAAATCAGGCTATAGATGTCAGCGAGAATGTTACCGGAAAAAATATTGGCTTCAGTTAGGGGTGTTTTGCTCCATTTTGGGTGAGCCAGGACAGATTCAAAATCGTAAAATTTCATTCCCCAATATGTGTTAAAAAAAACAAAAGCAATGAACGCCAAAAAAATAATGCTAGTGGCCTTGATCAGTAAATTTTTGTGACGATTTATAAAATAAGTAATTTTTTCAAGCATCTTATTTTTTAATAGAATTGTATCCAGCAGAATCAATCCCAGAAGAGCAGCAAAAATAGGCCAAGTGGATTTGAAAGCCTGACTCAGAACGGTTCCATTGAGAACCATCTCCGGCCTGATCCATGTAGCCGGAAAAAGGACAAAATAAACCGCCAGGGAGACCAGTACCAAGAGGCCATAGTTAAAAAGAGTATTTTTCAAATAACGGAAAAGGGGAACGGCCTGTTTTTTAGCGTCCAAAATATATTCCAAAAAAACGAGAGCGATAAAATAAACATAAAGGATGTTGGCGACATATTTAGTGAGGAGCGACAATCCCAGAAAAAGACCGCTCAAATAGAGATATTTCCTTTTTTCTTCTTTTTGAAAAAGTAAAAAGCTTAAAACGGAAAGCGGCAGAAAAATCACCAGCAGCGAATCCGGATTTATTATGAGCGTTATACCGAGGATAATCGGAGAAAGACCGATGAAAATGACAGAAAAAATGGCAATGTTAATCCCGAGCAGTTTTTTTATCAGGAAATAAAAAAGCGGAAGAGAAAATAAAAAAAAGATAAAAATCGGCAGCCGTAAAAAATAATAGATGTTATTAATCGTATTCAGCTGCTGTATGGTTTTTGGCTGGTAGGCCAAGTTTTTTGATTCTTTTGGATTGGGAATGAAGGGCAAACCGGCGCCGGATATGATGGCCAGCGTTACCCCGGGCTTATCGTTGATATCGGTTTTTTTCCAATTGTGTTCTTTCACCCCCTTCCAAAAATTTGGAACGCGATTATAGGACCATAGTGTTTCATCGTTGCCGGAAAAAGTTTTGATTCTGGGAAATCCGAAATAAGCGCTGGTGGCGACGACCAAAAACAAAATCATGGCCGATGTTACTCTCTCCTTCATAATGTGATATAATTTTATTGCAAATTAAGCCTAGTATACCAGTAAAAAAACGGTATGCCAAATACAGCAGCAAGTGAAGAAGTAAAAAAAAGTACGCTTATTTTAATAGCTCTTTTTTTAATTATTGTAACCGGCATATTTTTGCGAACTTTTCACTTTAGTGATTTCTTGCAATTCAATCCGGATCAGGCGCGGGACGCGAAAATAGTCAGTGACTGGATAAGCGGCCAAGGAACAATGCCGTTTTTTGGACCAAAAGCCGGAGGAACAGAATTTCATCTGGGGCCAATTTTTTATTATTTTGGAGCCGTCAGCGCGAAAATTTTCGGTCCGATGCCGGACAAGATGGCCTATCCGGATCTGCTTTTCTCCATCCTTTCCATTCCGCTTTTTTATTTTTTTCTCAAAAAATATTTCAATTACCTCATTTCTCTGGCCCTGACCTTTATTTTTTCAATTTCGTTTTTTGTTGTTTTCTACTCAAGATTTTCTTGGAATCCAAATCAAATTCCATTTTTCACCTTGCTATTTTTATTTTCGATACTGCAACCAGGCGAAGAAAAAAATGAATTCAAAAATTTTTGGGCCTTGCTGTTTGGAATTTCCTTGGCGATTTTGATCCAACTGCACACCTTGCTTCTCGTTGCCCTGCCTGTTTTCTCCGCGATTGTCCTCATGCATCTTATTAAAAGAAAAAAAGTCGAATTCAAAGAAATAATCATAATAGTGTTGACGGTAATCTTTCTTAATTTCGGTCAAATTTACAGTGAAATCAAGACTGGTGGAGCAAATGTGGCAGAATTTAGAAAAAGTTCAAACGCCAGATCGGACGGTTCGCGGCGCATATTTTCCAATATTGAAACAATAGCGACTTGCCAGATCCAGTCAAACTTGCATATTATTTATCCCACCAGTTCCGGGAAAAAATGCAATTTGTTTGATTTTTCAGGGGAAATTGGAAAAAGCAGAAGTTATTTTAGATGGGCGGAAAAAAATGCCTATAGCCTCGGCTTCTCCATGCTTTCCATAATTTTTTCTACCATCGGATATTATCTGATCTATTATTTTTATAGAAAAGAGGAAGATAATAACCGCAAGAATTTTTTGAAGCTGGTCGCGCTCTATAATTTGACCATTTTCCTAATCTTTATTCCGGTGGCCAGTGAAATGTATCTGCGATATTTCATAATGTTATTTTTTGTGCCGTTCATCCTGCTGGGTCTTTGGTTAAAAAAAATTACCGAATCAAAGCAAAAATTTTTGGTGCCGGTTCTGGCCGTTGCGGTTTTTTTGGCACTGGTCTCAAATGGACGGGTATTGGCGGAAGAATATCAAATTTATGCGAGCGGAAATGAAACCGATGTTAATAATGTTATTATGAAAGATATCTTGCCCATGGCGGACTATATTGCGAGCGCAGCCGGTTC
>PFVN01000105.1 GCA_002790635.1 Candidatus Moranbacteria bacterium CG_4_9_14_3_um_filter_42_9 | reverse complement strand
CGCGCTTTCGCCGGATTTCTTAATCAAGCGCTTGAAATCAAGAGTACTTATCCACAAGCTTTTTGCCGCAACAGCTTTGCCATAAACAACCGCGGGTATCAAACCGGATTGTCTGCCCTTGTTTACTTTCGCTCCTCGTTCCAGACGCGTTTTTGCTTCTAACTTTATTTTTTTCATATGTTTATCCTCGCAGCAATTGATGAGTTTAGTCGGAGTTAATTAATTTTTTTAAACAAATCCGTAAAGCTGCCTTCGTGCTTAGAAACCAATTGATGCATATCGATAATCTCGTCAGCACTCACTGCTTCCTGGCCAAACATTTTTATCGCCTCTTCCCTGTTGAGATCCGTGACGATTCCCAAGCCCACCGCTCCATCCTGCGCCACAGACAGAAAAATCAACGCGGCCGTGTTACATTTTCGGCAAGTCACGTGCAAAGTAGTTTTCCGGGCTTGATCTTCCAAGACCGTAAACTCGCTGCGCTCGAACACGTTGCGGCAAATCGTACATTTAGCCAGAATATTAGCGCCGTTGTTTTTGCCCGTAAAGCGGAAATCGCCGAGCGGAAAATTTTTACTTGCCATTTTATTTGTTTTAGATACTAAGGAATTTTAGCAAATATCCGCCAAAAGGTCAACCCTATTAAAAAGCGGGCGAATCCGATGTTTTTATTGGAACATTATTTAAACCAAATTGCAACTGATTATTAACAAATTATATTTCCGGTTTCGAGTGCGGTCAACCTGCTAGGCAGCACTTCTGGACTTAGCGGGACAGCCGGAAATTCGCTACAAGATCGGTGTTTTTTCATAAAACTTTCGTTCTTCTGACATAAATGCTTTGGATTATTCCAATAGCCGACAAAACAGAAACCATTGAACTGCCACCATAGCTCAAAAGTGGAAGTGTCACTCCCGCCACCGGCGACATTCCGATATTCATTCCGACATTGACCAAAATTTGAACGGAAAACATAATCATTATTCCGATCGTAATCAGATATCCGAAATTATCCCGGGCCAGTCGCGCCACCTCTTTCAGCCGATAAAGCAAAACTCCGAAAAGAATGAGGACAATGATTGATCCAACCAGCCCCAGCTCCTCGGCAATAACGGCAAAAATAAAGTCCGTACGTTTTTCCGGCAAAAAATTGAGCTGTGACTGCGATCCATGACCCAAGCCTTTACCCCAAATTCCGCCCGAACCGACCGCGACAATCGACTGGATCGCATTGTAGCCGCTTCCACGCGGATCCTCATAGGGAGTAACGAAATTTTTTATCCGGTTTTTTTGATAATCTTTCAGAAAAAACCAACCGCTAGAAACGAAAACGGACCCAATCAGGGCCATGACCAGCAAATTTTTCCGATTCAGACCGGAGGCAGCCAGCATCCCGACCCAGATGGCCACAATTATGGCGGCTGAACCGAAATCTGGCTGCTGCAATACCAAAAAAACCGGCAAGAAAACCAAGACGATCGAAGTAACCGTCCGCGTCAGGATGCTTAATTTTGTTTTTTTCTTAGCCAAGAAGCTGGCCAAAAAAACAATCATCACCAGCTTGGCGATCTCCACCGGCTGAATATTGAATCCCCCCAAACCGATCCAGCCAACAGTTCCGCGCACGCGCACTCCCCAAAAAATCACCGCCAGAAGCACTGCCAGAATACCGAAATAAAGCAATGTGCTATAAAAATCAATCGCTCGATAATCATAAAAAGACAAAAAGGCCATCAGGACGATTCCAATAACAACCGCCGCTATCTGTTTTTGAAAATATTTCGCTTCAAATTTATTTTCAGTGAAAGAAACGCTGTAAAGAGCTACCAACCCGATGCCAATGAGCAAAAAGATAACTACCAAAGTTACCCAGTCTAATTTTAAGAAGTTATTCATCCCGATTATAAATTTTAGCTTGCATGCTTCAGTATATCAGTCATTCGGCTTTGTATTTTTTTATTTCAGATGTTTCAAAGAATTGCATCAAATTTGTAATGGGATTCATCCCGGTTATTTCTGATACTCTTGAAATTTTTGAGCTCGAAAATATCTTTTGGCAAAAGAATCTGAATCAAAAACATTAACTTCTGCCTGCACTTCCATATTGCCGACAGTTCCGGAAAAATTATTTAACCAGAGAGCCCTGAATTCGCGATTTTCTCCCGATTTTACCGTCCTGATTTCAGTTGAATTGAGAGCTAAAACTTTATTTTCCGCATCCTTTAAAACAACTTGTATTTTTATCAAACTGAAATCAAACGGGCTTTCATTTTTCAGAAGTCCGATGGCCTCGCCAAATCCCACGCCAGAGCTTATTTTGGTGTAATTTTTGTTAACTATTTTCAGCTGAGGTTTTTCATAACCCACGAATTCAATCCAACTTGGGTCCCTCACTTCCAATTCCACGCTGGCCGGCACGACGGCTGATTCAACGTTGTTTTCGAGTATATATTTTTTTTCTCCCGGGAGAATAAAAGTCCTGCCCGACTTGACTGTTATGACATTCCCTAGAGAATCTTTGATCCTGAATGAATACTGAAATTCATTGCTGCCGAAATCATGGTTTGGATTGCTGACTTCCCCGTAAAAATCATATCGATTCGGCGAACCGGCCTCCACAAACCCTGCTGAGTCCGCGCTGAGATCATATTTGGCAACCGGGATACAAGCGCTTCCGCAGACACCTCCGCAATCCACACCTTCTTCATTTTGATTTCTTGCTCCATCAAAACACGACTCCTTGGGAGCAGAACGCGCCTTCCACCAGGAAAATATGAACCAGAAAAAAGTCAAAAATATGACCAGATAGATACCTGATATGATTATTTGTTTTTTTAGTCTTTTTCCCATTTTTTAAAATTATCGGCACTGGATATATATTAGCACAATTTTTCTTTCACGCCAAAATTTTCATCTTTT
>PFVN01000055.1:1162-3228 GCA_002790635.1 Candidatus Moranbacteria bacterium CG_4_9_14_3_um_filter_42_9 | reverse complement strand
ACACATCTTCCAAGATAAACCTATCTTGGAAAAACCGCCATATGTGTGTGGACATTACCATGAATGCTTGACAAAAAGCGTTTTGGGTGCATAATGTTAGGTTGACAGTAAGGAGCTGTCAATATCAGTTCTTCGCAAAAAAATAATCTAGGAGGTGCCGCATGGCGCGCGAGTGGTTCAAAAAGACCGCCGCGTTCATCGCGGCAAAGAAAAAAAAGGTTGGAACGGCCGGACTGGCGTATTCTTTCGATTACTGTGTCAACTGGCTTTTTAACTACCCGCTGTATATCTACGTGATGAACGACTACGGCTTGAAGTATGGATTTCTGATCATGTCTTGCCTGTCTTTTTCTATCTGCCTTGCCTACATCCTGATCTACGACATCATCAAGAAGGATCTTTTTCTTCTGGAAGATGCCAAGGAGTTTATGGAAAAAATAGGGAGCTACGGTGGAGAAAGCCGGGCCAAGAAGCTTCTGGCGTGGATTGTCCGGAAAGGCGGTTTTTTTTCAGCCTTTCTGATCCTTTCTCTCTGGAAGGACCCTTTCTATACGACAGCTTTCTGTCGGAAGGGGAAATACGACGGGTTGTCCCGGAGGGATTGGGGAATTTTTCTGGGAAGCGTGGTCATTGGAAATGCCGTCTGGGCGCTTTCGGTGTTCGGCGGCATCGAAGTTTTTAAACGGGTGTTCCTAAAGTGAGGGGATAGTGATTAGTGAATCGCTATCCCCTTTAAAATTGACAAAAAACCATTTTTGGCGTAAAATAGGGATGTTATGAAAGTATTAGTTATGTCCAATGACTGTTCCGGGGCCAATATCGCTTTGCGGCTGAAAAGAGAGGGTTGTGACGTAAAGATGTATATTCGTAGAAAAGAAAATCGCAAGGCCCTGGACGGAATGGTCAAAAAAGTTACTAATTGGAAAAAGGAGCTAAAGTGGGTCGGAAAAAACGGCCTGGTTGTTTTTGATGATATTGGATTCGGTAAATGTCAAGATGATTTACGAAGAAGGGGGTTAAGCGTAGTTGGCGGAAGCTACTTTGGAGATAGGCTTGAAAGCGATCGACAATATGGCCAGAAAATATTTTCTGTAGCTGGCTTAAAGATACTGCCTACGAGAAATTTTGCATCTTGTTGTGAGGCAATAAATTTTTTGAAAAAAAATCCCGGACCGTGGGTAATTAAACAAAATGGACATACAGAAAAAAGTTTCAACTATGTAGGTAAATTAAAAGATAATCGTGATACGATAAGCGTGTTAGATAGCTATGAAAAGGCATACAAATATAGAAATATCAATGTTGATATACAAGAAAAAGTAGTTGGTCCGGAAGTGGCTATAGCAAGATATTTTAATGGCCACGATTGGGTGGGCCCAATTTGTTTGAGTATTGAACACAAAGATTTATTTCCTGGGAACATAGGTCCAAAAACTTATGAAATGGGAACATTGATGTGGTATGATGACAATGAAAATAACAGACTTTTTCAAGAAACGCTTGCAAAAATGAAGGACTATCTTGAAAAAATAAATTATCATGGGCAGTTTGATATTAATTCAATATTAACCAAAGACCACGTCTATCCATTGGAGGCAACTTCCAGATTTGGTTATCCACAGTTCGAGCTTCAAACTGAGTTTTACGCTTCTCCCTGGCATAGTTTTTTAAAAGCAGTCGCGGACGGAAAAGATTTTGATCTAAAATGGAATAAAGGCTATGGCGTGGTCAATTTAGTAGCTTGCCCACCCTTTCCATATAAGACTCATAATAAAAAATTGTGTATTGAAAATACGGAAGTCATATTTGAAAAAGAGTTAAAAAATAATGACTGGAATCATATTCATTTTAATGAAGTGAGGCTGGAAAAGGACAATTTTGGAGGTAAAAGATATTTTATTTCTGAAAATGGAGGATATATTTTGCATGTGAGTGAAAAAGGCAATACAGTTTCTGAGGCCAATAAAAAAATCAAAAGGTTGATTGATAACATAATTATTCCGAAAATGTTCTACAGGACTGATATTGGTTTGAAATTTGTGGAAGAAGATCAGGAGAAGTTGAAG
>PFVN01000055.1:324-1011 GCA_002790635.1 Candidatus Moranbacteria bacterium CG_4_9_14_3_um_filter_42_9 | reverse complement strand
TATGAAAAATAGATTTACAAAAAGGGTCAATTTGACCCAAAAAATACTCCAAAAAATAACCCAGATAGAGGAATTTAAAGGTTTGTGGAGGGGGAGCTTGAGACTTAGTCCGCAAACACTGGGTCGGCTCAAGAGGAGCGTTCTCATCACCAGTTCAGGATCATCTACGCGTATTGAAGGTTCAAAAATGTCTGACGCGGAAGTAGCCAGGCTTATTCGGGGACTAAAATCAACGCCGCCCAAAGGCCGAGATGAAGAAGAAGTGGCCGGGTATGTTGATTTGCTGGGGAGAATTTTTGATCATTGGAAAACCCTCAAGATTACCGAGGGGCAGATTTTGCATTTTCACAAAATCCTTCTCAATTTTTCAAAAAAAGACAAGATACACAAAGGCCGATACAAGACATCCGGCAACAAAGTGGTTATGAAAAAAGAGGATGGCGAAGAGATTGTTATCTTTGAACCGACTCCTCCGTATCTCACTAAAAAGGAAATGGACGATGTTCTCTTTTGGCTGAGTGAAGAAATGGCAAAAAAAGAAACGCATCCCCTTATTATGATTGCCAATTTTATCTTTGAATTTTTAGCGATCCATCCCTTCAGAGACGGAAACGGAAGGCTCTCAAGGGCGCTGACAACATTATTGCTGCTCAAAACCGGCTATACTTACGTTCCTTATGTTTCACT